>JAGNRX010000254.1 GCA_017988355.1 Bacteroidales bacterium
AAGAAACATAGGTTTCAACCTTCTGTTGTGAAGAACTATATTAAGAGAATTGACATCTTGATTTCCTCCAACAGGATTGAGGATTTATTTCCCTTTCACTCTTTAAACTACGAAGTTCTTTCAGGAGATAAAAAAGGAATTTCTTCAATTAGGATTGATAACCAATATAGATTGGAGTTTATTGTAAGTCTTGAGGGAGAACCTGAACCGATTATTACAATTTGTACTATTAAAGATATCACAAATCATTATAAATAAGACGCTATGAATAATATAAAAACAATTTATCCGACACATCCTGGTGATATTATTAAGGAAGAATTGATTGTGCGTAATATTTCACAGAAGCTTTTTGCGGAATATTCTGATTTATCTTATACTATGCTTAATGAGATTTTGAACTCAAAAAGACCTATTACGACTGAGATTGCATTAGTCTTTGAGTCTGCTTTGGGAATTAGCGCAGAGCTTTTGATTGATTTGCAAAGCCGTTATAATCTTCAAGTTGCAAGAGAGGATAAGAAGAATATCATGCGTCTAAAAAAGATTCGAAAGGCTTGTGCTTCGTTATTATCTTAAATTATCTTCCAAAAAACAAACCTTTTCTTGTCTTCTGCTATCTTCTATTGCAAGGTAGATGGTATTAGACTGTGAACAAACAAACAAATTAGAACAAAATGAATGATGATATTAAATCAAAAATAAGGGAACTGGCGATTCATAGGGTTGGGAATAAGGCTACTAATGATGAAGTTTATATTTCGCAAACGAGTTGTTTTATAAGTGAGAATTTGAATGAGACTTTGACTAATTATTTTATCTCTTCTTTTAAGTCGGAGGAGTATTATAGATTATTTCATGAAAAAGACAAGAACCTAAATGAGGTTTATAATTATGTTTCGGGCATTTTTAATAATCCTGATTCTCTTTATGATGAGTCCGTTTTCCTTGCTAAACATCTTTATGAGAATAGTGTTCATCCTAAGATAAAGGGTGGGGAGTTTTATGTTGTTTATTTCAAGGATTGTATAATAAATGAAGAGACTGTTGATGCGGTGGGCTTGTTTAAATCGGAGAATAAGGATACTTTCTTAAAGGTTTATCACTCTGGTGATGGGTTTGAGATTGAAAGTGAGCAGGGAATAAATATAAATAAGTTGGATAAGGGGTGTTTGATATTTAATACTGAAAGAGAGGATGGCTATGTGGTGGCTGTAGTTGATAATACGAATAAGGGGGCTGAGGCTAAGTACTGGACTGATGACTTCCTTGGTGTTCGTCCTCGACAAGATGAATTTTATAATACTCGCAATCTTCTTACCTTATGCAAGGATTTTGTGACTAAAGAAATGCCTAATGAGTTTGATATGTCGAAGGCTGACCAGGCGGAGCTGTTAAATAATTCGGTTAAGTTCTTTAAGGAAAACGAAGAGTTTGATATGGATGAGTTTACGAGTGAAGTTATGGGTCAAGCTGAGATTATTGAAAGTTTTAATAGGTATAAGGACGATTATCAGCAGGATAGGGACATCGATATTGCTGATAGCTTTACGATTTCTAACTCTGCCCTGAAGAAACAAGCCAGTTCGTTTAAGCGAGTTATTAACTTAGATCAGAATATTCAGATAGTGATTAAGGGAAACAGAAGTCAGATAGAACAAGGTGAGGATGAAAATGGTAGGAAGTTCTATAAGATTTACTATTCAGAAGAAAGTTAAAATCATATTAGATTTCTCTTCTCTTAAATTCTGAAACTATTATTGAGGTTGCTATTGAGGCGTTGAGGCTTTCTGCTGATTGGGATATGGAAAAGGAAGGTATTGTGATTGGGTTGGTGATTAGTGGTCTTATCTCTGGGCTTATGCCGTGGGATTCGCTTCCTATTATGATTAGGGCTTCACTTTTCAACTCTTCTTTATAGATATTCTTTCCGCCTTCTATGATTGTGCCATAGACTGGGTGGTTTTGGGGTATGGAAGTTAAGAAATGAGGGAGGTTTTTATAGGTTACGTTTACTCTAAAGATTGAGCCCATTGTGGATTGTATGGTTTTGGGGTTGTAGAGGTCAACTGTGTTTTCAGAACAGATGATATCTTCTATTCCAAACCAATCTGCAATCCTAATTATGGTGCCAAGGTTACCTGGGTCTTTGATTTCGTCTAATATTAGTACTATTTTAGATTTTATGATTGGCTCTTTGGCTTCTTTTTGCCTAACAACGGCAAGGACTTGGTTGGGTGTGATGAGTGAGGATATACGTTTTAGGTCGTCTTCTTTGATTTCAAGTACTCGTTTTGCTCTTTCTGCGCAAGGATTCTTATATTCTTTCGTTGCACAAACAATTTCAATTTCCTCTTTGCTTCTTAACAATTCGTCAACCATCTTTACTCCTTCAACAATATAGATTTTGTCCTCATTGCGGTGCTTTGCTTGTTTATAGGATGCTATTGTTTTTATCTCTGCTTTTGAAATCATTTTTCTATTTTTGCAAATTTAAGTCTTTTTCCTTTACTTTAGCTTATTGAAACAAAAAAGACCTTTGAATATTTCATCAAAGGTCTTAGTTTAATTTTGGTTGGTTGTATTATTCTGCAACTACTTCA
>JAGNRX010000255.1 GCA_017988355.1 Bacteroidales bacterium
CTATAGTAGTCCTTTTGATGCTTTCACCAACTATATGAATATCCTTGGTGATTTCATCAATCGTGTCAACAATCTCTATTCTACGGACATTGATAATGACGAACTTGAAGGCTTGCTCACAACGATTAAGAATCAAGGTGATGAAATAGAGATGAAAGATAAAGAGATATCTCGTCTTCAGGCTAAGATTGAAAAGATTGAGACTGAAAGCGATAAGTTCCGTGACAAGGTTGAAGGAAAGACTACTCCTAAGAAAGATGCTACAAAGAAATCTACAGTTAAGAAATCTACAGTTAAGAAATCTGCCACAAAGAAAGTTGTGAAAGAACCTGTTACGAAGCCTTCAAAGGCAAAGTAACTTTAATAACTGTGTTATATTAATTAGATGTTATGTTAATTATTAGCTCAATATGAGCTTTTAATCTCGATTTATGGTAGAGGGAGGTCGGTTCAAAACTGGCTTCCCTTTTATTATGGAATAAGAATTATATATGCGGAACATAATAGTTTGATTTTTGACTTAGTTTTTTCGAAATACAATTGAGTGATTAGGCTCTAATCACTCTGCAAAGTGTGAAACATTACAGAGTAATTAGGGCCTAATCACTATTTGATTGAATGTCAAAAAAACTTTTTTCTGTGGGGAGATGATATAATCACTAAAAGCAAATATATAAAGGTTGTCTAAACTTTTATTTTCAGGTAGTGTTATACCAGCATCATAGTCTGCTATATATTGCTAGAATAAAAAAAGTCAGACAGATATAATTATTCTGTCTGACTTTTATTATTTTTGTAGTCTGATTTGCCTTTTTATTCTTTATTTAAAATATCTTTGAGTAAATCAGGTAACTTAATGTTGTCACAATTAATTACGGATAAAGCCTCTTTTCCTTTAGAGGTTAGTGAAAAATACATTTGTCGCTTGTCCGTATTTCCAATAACACGTTTGACCATGTCTTTATTTTCTACAGACTTAATCACTTTGGATGTGTTAGATGTTGTCAATCCCAGCGAGTCAGCGATTTCACCAGATGAAAGTTTGGAGGTTTTTGATAGACAACATAATAACATGCCTTCATTGAGACATAAGTTATATGTTTTTTCCATCTCAGCTTCAAATGCTGCTACGGCTCTATTTATTTCTCTTATTTTACATAATGTTTCCATCTTGTTTTTCTATTTTGCGTGCAAAATTACATCTATATGTTGAAAAAAAAGTATCTACATGAAATATTTTCCATTTTTTAACGCCCTGTATATGTTGAGATAACACATTGTTTATAAGCTATCTTCAAGGCATTTACGTGTATTATTTTTTCTTTTTTAATATCAAATCTAAAGGGCAGAACTTCGTAAACGACGATTGCAATAAATTGATACCAACAAAAAGTGGGAGTAATAGCCAAAGTATAGATACTAAATATGCCAGTACAACGCCAAGTATAATAAGCATTCCGGCTAATCTTCTGATTATATATTCTTTTTCCATGACTATTCTATTTTATAATAAGATTGAATTTTTCTCTACATCAATAACAAATGCGTGAGCAGGAAAGCTAAATCCAGAATCCATATTGCATTGATTAACTTTCTCTATTACAAGTGATGATTCTTCTTCTGTAGTAAAGCAGAAAAACATTATGGAATTGGTTTTAGCATTACCAGAATTCTCTCCAAACCAATTTAATAGTTGGGATTCCTTATTCTTTTTATATCCGGTGATATCAATCGTGCTGAACCTCTTCACGCCAGCTTGATCAAGTAGCTGAGCTACTTGGTCATGGTTTTCTTTAATACTTAATATTATTGTCAGTTTCATAATGTTGTTACTTTACTTTATTTTTTAGCATTTTGAAGTATAATAGTGGAACTACGATTAGTGTAAGAACTGTTGATGTTATAGTTCCTCCGATGAGAGATATTGCCAATCCCTGGAAAATAGGGTCAAAGAGTATTACGATTGCACCTATCACAACACCTCCAGCGGTGAGTAGGATAGGGGTAGTTCTTACGGCTCCTGCTTCCACAATGGCCTGTTTAAGCGGAATTCCATCTTTCAATCTTAAGTCGATGAAATCTATTAGCAGTATTGAATTACGCACCATAATACCCGCCAGAGCAATAAAGCCGATCATGGATGGCGCGCTAAAGTATGCTCCCATAATCCAATGCCCTAAGATAATACCAATAAGAGATAGCGGTATGGCTGATAATTGTACCAGAGGCGTTATGAAGTTTTGGAACCAAGCCACAATCAGTACATAGATAATAATTAATACGAATAAGAACGCAATTCCTAAATCGCGGAATACTTCGTATGTAATCTGCCATTCTCCATCCCATTTAAGTGTGAAATTATCCTCTTTGCTTGGCTGTTGTGTATATGCTTCTTTCAGTTTGTAACCTTCAGGTAATTTTACTTTTGATAATTGATTGGATACATCAGACATTGCATACGTTGGACTTTCCAACTTTCCTGCTACATCAGTTGTGACATATACAACTCGTTTTTGGTCTTTTCGGGAAATGCTTTTGTCTTTTAATTCTTTTGTTACTTTTACCAAATCTCCAATAGGTATCGCCATGCCCTGTTTGT
>JAGNRX010000256.1 GCA_017988355.1 Bacteroidales bacterium
GTATATATAGGAGCAAAGATAACAAGTCTTTTTCCATAAATGCTTTCCTTTGCAAACTTTGCAGTTTCCATTATTTGATGGATTTGAATTGGGTCTTCTATTCTTAAAAGCACCGCCACTTCTTCCAAACTAAGCCCTTTAAGTTTAGCTGCCTTGTTAAGAATTGTGTCAATCTCTGATTGATTAGGAGCTTTTCCTTCAATAAGGTTATAAAGTTTGTCCCTATCAATGAAGTTTGTGTTTCTTTCTGCTATATTCATTATATATGTATTTAACTGTTTTTGTTTTCCTATGCCTTATGCTAATCCTGACTACAAACACCACGAGCCAAAATAGCCTTAACTTCAACGTCTTCCAAACGACCTAATTTTCCAGTTAGGGCATTTATCTTATCGCATGAAGATTCAATAACAAGGGTGATGATGTGTAATCCTTTATCTAAGAGAGGTAATCCCTGACGAGCTAATATAAAATCGGCATACTCTGACAATATGTGATTGACAGTTGATGCTTGCGATTTATCGTAAATAACTATAGAGATTGTTCCAATTCTCTTTTCCATTAGTTCAACTTTTGGATTAGATTAATAATAAATTTAAGGTTGAATTTACTTGCTTTATGGAAGAGTTTTAAGAAAAGTCCTCCACTTAGGTTTCAATTCAATTGCAAAAGTACAATAATTTTCCATTCAATACCAAGAAAAAAAGAATTAATTTCAAAATAAATCTATTTTCCTATTAAGATAATTTATATAACTTTGTTTTAGATTATGGTTTTAGTCCAGTTCAAATACTCTAATGGTCTTTACCTCTGCTTGTTTTGGGGTTAAAATAAAGCCATATTCTCTTTCAGCATTCTTTAACGCCTCAGGAAGTTTAACTAACGGTTGCCTGTTATTTGCATAAAAGCGAATATCATCTTTAATCATCACGTGCTTTAACTCTTCTGGCACTCTAATAATAATGTTTTGATATTCTGCAAAACTATGAACAACATATTGTAGTTCACTTGAGTAAATAGTATAATCTTTTGTTTTAACCTCCTTCTCTAATTTAATTTTCTCAATATCCTTTACCTCTAAGAAATACACAGTCTTAATTTCAGAAATAGTATCTATTCTCAGGTTAAAATCCTTTGTTATTTTCTTTAATAAACTACTTAAATCAATATCGTTAGAGTCTTTACTAACAATATTAAGATTAGAGAAGGAATTGTCTTTTGGATATGTTTTAAACTGGTAATCAAGTTTGTTTTCAATAAGATATGATGCTATTTTAGCAAGTGATGCTTTGTATATCTCAATTCTTTTACCAAATATTATATCAGGAGAATCTGTTGAGTAGAATCCAGAAACGCCAATAAGCGTTCCTTTGTAGTTGCTATCTTCTATATCAGTTGTTCCTCCAAAACTAATGATGAAGCCACTGAAAAGCAATAATGCAAAATTATAAAGAGAGTGAGTTAAAATGGCATAACGTAATTTAGCACGAATAGCTATGAAGCTTAAAACTAAAGCTAAGCCAAAATATAGAGGAAACGCTGCAAGATAATTTTCTAAGTCTAAGTTACCATAATGACAAAGGGCAAAACCTAAAGATGTTAGAATAACAAAAGAATAAGTTTGAACGATTGGCTTTTTCTTTAAGAGAAACATTATTGAAAGAAAAGCAAGAGCAAATATAAGTCCTGCATAAATATTCAAACTCACTGCTATAAAAACACTAGCCAAAACTAAGGTTAGATATTTAGTCCAATTCTTTTTAATTGTCCAAGAGCGGAAAGAAATCTCTTCCATAATTGGAGCAATAATAACAAATGCAACAAGTACAATCCAACCATTCAGCTCCATCATCATTCCCAATATTGGATTATCTTCAACACTCGTTTCAATATTAAAGAAAATATTTGTAATTATCCCTATAAAAGATAAGGCTAATCCACTAATTAATAAATAATCGTAGCCATGCTTTGAATTCTTTTCCATAATGATTTCTTGGTTAATTAGATTAAGATGAAGCAAAAGTGCACTCAATTTCCAATAAACGGAGATAAGGAAAAATTATTGCTTAAGATATTTGTGAGAAGTCGGTTTGGGGTTTGTTTTTTGTGAAGTATTCTCTTAGTAATCTATGTTTTTCAAGGGATAGGGTAGGGTCTTCTTGTGCTATTTGAATAGCAAGGCTTCTTGATGCTTTAAGTATGGGTTCGTCTTTTACTATATCTGCAATTTTAAGGTCGAGTAGTCCGCTTTGTTGTGTACCTGCAATGTCGCCAGGTCCTCTTAGTTTAAGATCTGCTTCTGCAATTTCAAACCCATCGTTAGTTTCACACATCGTTTCTATTCTTACCTTTCCCTCGGCTGATAGTTTATAGCTGGTCATAAGTAAACAATATGATTGGTCGGCTCCTCTCCCAACCCTTCCTCTTAGTTGGTGTAGTTGTGATAGTCCAAAGCGTTCTGCATTTTCAATAATCATAACCGAGGCATTAGGAACGTCAACTCCAACTTCAATAACTGTGGTTGAAACCATAATGTTTGTAATCCCTTCCTTAAACCTATTCATCTCATATTCTTTGTCCGCTGGTTTCATCTT
>JAGNRX010000046.1 GCA_017988355.1 Bacteroidales bacterium
AACTTGACTTTCGGTCTTAGCTGCTAATCTATCTGCCCTAATTTCAACTGCATTAAGTAGTCTTGAGCTTGGCTCTAATTCTATTTTAAGGGTAGTTATCTCATTAGCCACAACCTTTATTGGTATTACCTTCTCTTCATAGCCCATAAAGGTTACCCTTATATTATAATCTCCTTTTGGAACTTTAGGAATAGCGAAATATCCATTATTGTCGGTGCTGCTGCCGTGGGTTGTGTTTAGAATAAGCACATTTGAGAAAATAATTGTTTCTCCGGTTGCTTTGTCGTAAACAAATCCTCTAACCGAACCTGTCTGAGCAATTGTTATTGTTGCAATTGTTGTGAAAACAAAAAAAAGAAGTATTAGCTTTCTCATCTAATCTAAGATATTTTAATGTGTTATTTTAAAAATTAACTCCTTTAATAAATCACCATTGTTTGTGTTTGGAGTCACTTCAAGCCCTTTAGATTTCAAATCATATTCTCTAATTAATGAGACAATTTGATAGAGCTTATCTAAACTATAGATGTTTAACGCACTCATATATTCCTTTGCAAAATAGGGGTTAATTCCTATTGCTTTTGCAATATTTGTAGCGTTTTTTTCTTTAACTTGGGCTGCAATTAGAATCTTTGTGAAATAAGAGAACAGGGCTGGAAGGATTAATTGAATTGGGTTTTCCTTTGGGTTGGCATCAAAATAGTTAATTATCTTGTTTGCTGTTAGGATATCTCTAACCGATAGTGCTTTTTGCAGTTCAAACACATTAAAATCTTTACTTATCCCAATATGCTCTTCAATATGATTAATCGTTATCTCTTCTGCTTCTCTAACGTTTAGTTTTAGTTTTGAGAGTTCGTTAGCTATTTTACCTAAGTTGTTCCCTAAGTAATCGGTTATAAGTTGTGATATTTGAGGATTGATTTTTATGCCTATTGTTTTAGCATAGTTAATTGTCCACTGAGGAATTGCGCTATCGTATAGCTTCTTACTTTCAAACACTATTCCAATTTTATCAACTTTCTTTAGGAATGCCTTTTCAATTGTTTTGTATTTATAACAAATAACTATTGTTGTAGTTGGCACTGGGTTTTTGAAATAAGACTCAAATTTAGACCAGTCTTTCTTCTCAATATCTTGAGCCTCACGAACCAAAACAAGACGCCTTTCTGCCATAATAGGATATTGCTTAGATGAAGAGAGAATGTCGTCAATTGTTATATCTCTACCATAAAAAAGTGTTTGATTAAAGTCTTTTTCAGATTCATCTAATAATGAGTGTTCAAAAACATTTGCAAGCTCATCAATATAATATGCTTCATCTCCAGTAAGTATATAGATTGGGGATACTGTATTATTCTTTAAATCTAAAATTATTTCTTCGTATTTCTTTGTCATAAGGCAGTGCGAAATTAGCAAAAAATATAGACAAAAAAAAGTCCTACCAATAGATAGGACTTTTTTTATATTATTTTAATGTTTCATTACAAACTCTTTTCACCAATTTGATCCATTGCACAACGGAATCCAATCCAATCTGAGCTCTTTGTTTGGTCTAAGAATCTTCTTTGTCCAGGGCTTAAATAGTATGCTCTGTCTTTCCAAGAACCACCCTTAACAACTCTAACCTTATCGTCAATTAATGATGTAACATTATATTCGTACATATCATTAGATTCTGTTTTAGCTGTTTGAACCTCTTGATCGTCATAAACAACTACATCTTCTTGCATTCCGTCTTCTTCTTTCTTCCATTGGTCGGTTAGTTGAGAACGAAGGTCTCCATCAAGATAGTTAATATTGTCTGCTTGTTTGTAGTTTGAACGATTAATATTTTCAGCAACAGTTACTTCTCTATAACTAAGTCTTCCTAATGAGTCTTTCTCTGAAATCATTCCATCAACATCTAAAACTTTTGTTAAATAAACATTACCACGGAAAGGGTTAATATCTTGTGCATCTTGACCAGTTGAAGGACGATAAACATCTAAACACCATTCTGCAACATTTCCTGCCATATTATATAAACCATAATCGTTAGGGAAATAGAAAGAAACAGGTGCGGTATAGTCCCAATGGTCATTTAACGCTCCTGCAGTTCCCATAGCATCACCACGTGAACGCTTGAAATTAGCTAACATTTCACCATAGTATTTCTTATCGTCAGTTCTAACTTGATAACCATTCCATGGATAAACTCTTCTTTCAATAACTCTTGAACCATAAGTATTACCTATTAGAGCATAGGCTGAAAATTCCCACTCTGCTTCTGTTGGTAGGCGGAAACGAGGTAATAGGATACCATCTTCTAATTTAACTTTTCTAACTCCAGCCGAATTTGGGTCTAGGTCTGGCATTTCATTAAGCACAATCCCTTCGTAAAGTCCAGCATAGTATGCATCTGTGTTAAAAGTATTATCTCCACTTGCATCTGGGTCAACTTCAAGGTAACCTGCATCTATTAAAATTCTTTCATTAACTCTGTCTGTTCTCCAATTGCAATATTCGACTGCTTGAAGCCAGGAAACTCCAACAACAGGGAAATCTGCATAGTTTGGATGACGGAAGTAATTTTCTACCATTGCTTCATTAAGAGCTAGCTTAGATCTCCAAACCAATGTGTCTGGTAATGCTTTACTAACATATTCTGGATAATCGTTACCATATGCTCTTGCTAACCAATATAAATATTCTCTATAAGCATGATTTGTTACTTCACATTCGTCCATATAGAATGAAGAAACAGTAGCTCTTCGAGGTTGATTGTCCCAGTCGTGACGAATATTGTCGGTTGTTTGACCCATAACAAAAGTACCTCCTTCAACAAACATCATTCCGTTTGGATCTAAATAAGCACCAGTCTTAGCAGATTCAAAACCTCCCCAATTACTATCATCATAGTTCCAACCCGTTGTTGAAGAAACATTTGGTCCCTTACAGCCAACTATTAGAGCGACTAATGAAAGTCCTAATAAAACTTTTTTGAATGCATTTCCTTTCATACAAAATATATTTTTCATTTTTTATTCTTTACTTATATACTATCTTTTGCAAGATTTTGTTTCATTTTTCTTAGAAAGAAGGACAATCTATTGATTTTACCCTCTTACGTTTCTCTGGACAATTAAATTGTAATCCTAATGTTATTTCATGAGCACCTCCTGAAACGTTAGACAGGGAAGAGACTGTTAAGTCATAGCTATAACCTACCTTGAACATGCCTTCTTGCACACCAACCATAAAAATAAACGCATCTGCATTTGTGAATGTTAGAGCTTGACGGAACCATGTTCCTACAATAAATGGAGACCAATCTAAATAAACACCATAATTCAAATCTTGGAATCCACCTTGATTGTGATAAATTATGTTTGGTGAAATAATAGGAGCTCCAAAGAACGCATTAGTTCTACGTTTATCTCTACTAAGGTTTAATTTTATCCCTCCATGAACGGTAGATTTCAGAGGAAGTCTATTATAAGAAACAAAACCATCATCTGGTTGAGTTAGATGGGCAAATGCAAATCCACCATACCAGTTTTCTCCATAAATAATTGTTCCTGCAGAGAAGTCAGCATAGGTGTGAGAAAGATCTTCAGGAACTTGAGCCTGTGTGTGATAAATAAAACCATAACGAGGGTCAATCATATCTCCAAATGTAAGGTTTGAGAAATCTAAACTTCTATTTGCAACTGTTGCTTGAAGAGCCAAATTAAGATTAATCTTACTGGTTAGTTTTAAACGAAGAGAATACATCATTGAAAGAGAGACATTATTGAAGGTCTGTCCTTGTTGGTCACCAAGTAAAATAAATCCGATACCACCACTTAAGAAATCAACATATTGATCATAAGTAATAGTTTGAGTCGTGAAAGCTCCTAAGCTTGGCCATTGATTTCTATACGTCATATTAACTCTTGGACAAACATTAGCACCAGCCAAAGCAGGGTTAATATAAAGAGGATTAGCGTAAAACTGCGAAAAGTGAGGGTCTTGAGCGTTGACCTCACTCACTAAAGCCACAAAAGCTAATAGTAGTAACAGTATGGTTTTTTTCATTATCAGTTTATTTATTTCTATTCACCTAAATGGTATAATTCAATTGGCAATATTACAAAAAAAATCACAAACAATTAATAAGTTGTTCAGTAAAAATTTATTCCCACTGCCCTAAACCTATGTAATTCAAGTAAAAGGCTTAGATTATAAGAGTGTTTTTTTTCTGCGTTTTATTAGTTTTATACAAAAAATAAGAGAATTAGGTTACAAAAAATAAGATAATAGCAAATATAAACTTGTCTTTTGTCCAAAGAATTACAATATTTTCTACATTTTAATGTTTATAATGTTGCCAAGATAGCACTTTTAGAATCCAAATCAAGTTATGAAAGAGAAAAATATCTTCAAATTACTAATTTTAAGTTTATTAATTAGTAGTAATTTATTTGCCCAATCAATCAATTATCCTGACTCATCCGTTTTAGCTCATGGAAATTGGTATAAGTTTTCGATATCATCATCTGGGTTATATAAACTAACCTATAATGATTTTATTAGCTTGGGTGTTCCTGCTGAAAAAATAGTTTCATCAAACTTGTCTATTTATGGAAATGGAGGGAAACCAATTTCTTCAAACAATTCTAAATGTACTTTCTCTGACTTAATAGAAAATTCAATCTATGTTTACGACCCAAATAATAATTTTTCTCAAGGGGGTTATGTAATATTTTATGGAGAAGGAGGAACCCAGTGGGAATATAATAAAGCAAATAGAACTTGGGGCTTTAATCTCCACCCCTATTCTGACCAGTATTCTTATTTCGTTACTTTTAGTGATTCTATCGGAGAAAAGAAAAGAATTAACACTATTTCAAATCAATTACTTGTTTCAGACACAATCTCAAACTCAAGTAGGGATTTCTTCCTTTCCAAACAAGAATTAGTTAATATAGAACATTCAGGTAGGCTATGGGTTGGCAAACAATATACTTCAAATAAAACAGAAGAATATCCTTTGGATTTAAGAAATGCCTTAGTGGATCAAAATAATAATCTTTTGCGTCCAGCTATTATGGAATATAAGTTTGTTACTCAAAGTGCAACCAACACAACATTCTTAATTAACTATAACAATACAGATATAGATACAATGTTATTTACTATCAGCCCTGATTTAATAGATGAAGCAAATGACAAGATATATAAAAAGGCCATAAACAGCGTTAAGCCAACAAATAAGACATCAGTAACTTTTAGTGGAGGCCCAACATCGAAAGGTTGGTTGGATTATATTATTGTTAACTATGACAAGAAGCTTCAATATAATTATCCTTCAGTATTAAAATATTACACAACCGAGTTTTTAGGACTTAACCTAAATGTTGAAAATATAATTTCAAACGTAGTAAATGAAAATGTTTTAGTTTGGGATGTTAGCAATTGGACTAACCCAACTCAGATAACTGGAACATATAATTCAACTGATAAAACATATTCTGTGAAATTAAATTCTGATTCTATAAAGAATATTGTTGTCTTCCACACCAATTCTAATTTCAATACCATTAAGCCAATTGGGAAAATAGAGAACCAAAACCTACACGCAACAGAGGCTACAGATTATGTAATCATTACACATCCCCTTTTTATCGAACAGGCTAAACGTTTGGCAGAACTACACAAAAATCATAATAATATAACAACAAAGGTTGTGACTATTGATGAGATATACAATGAGTTTTCATCAGGAACACCCGACTACTTAGCCTATAAGGAATTTATGAGGATGCTATATAATAAGTATTCCTCTCAAGGTAAAGGACCACAAAATGTTCTCCTCTTTGGAGACGGCACTTTTGACAATAAAAACATCTTAAAGTATAATAATAACTTTATTTTAACTCATCAAACCGATAACAAGGTTCATGACGTATTCACAACGCCTTGCGATGACTATATCACTTATCTTTCTCCAGATGCTAAGGGTTTTGAAGATGTTCGCAAAAGAGATTCAATGATGATTGGAGTGGGGAGATTTCCTGCAAATAATCTTTCACAAGCGAAAATCTTGGTTGATAAATCACAAAGGTATCTTTTAAGAGAAGATATTATTGAGCAAAACGGAATAACAGATTGGAGAAACACCTCCATTCTAACAGCAGATGATGCTGATGGAGATGATAAAGTATTTGTTACACTTGCAGAAAACATATACGAACAAACTAGACTTCAACAGCCTAATATCAATGCAGTAAAAATATACTCTGACGCCTACAAACAATATGCCTCTTCTTCTGGAAACACATACCCAGATGCCTCAAAAGCAATTAATCACCAAATGAAGAAAGGATGTTTAATTTTTAATTATGTTGGACACGGCTCTGAGGACCATCTCTCAAGTGAAAGATTAATTACTATTTCAGATATGACAAGCTGGAAAAACTTCTACTCCATGCCTCTAATGATTACTTCAACCTGTGAATTTGCACGTTTTGATTTAATTGACAAACCATCTGCTGCAGAAAACACATTATATAACGGAAATGGAGGAATGATTGCTTTAATATCGGCTGCAAGACCAATCTATGCAAATGACTATATGAATAAAAACTTTCATAAATATGTCCTTGAAACCCTTCCAAACAATCAGACAAGAACATTTGGAGAGGCATTCTCTATAACAAAAAACGATGTCAGTTCAGCGATGGGATATACAGACAGAAGCGTTATCCTACTAGGCGACCCTGCACTTAGGATAAGTATTCCAAAATATAATGTTGCAACATTAAGAATTAATGAAACTGATCCCGAAATTGAAAACGACACCCTTAGAGCATTATCGAGCGTTAGCATTGAAGGAAGGATTGAAGATTGGGATAAGAATTTAGTTGAAGACTTTAATGGATATGTTCTAATATCTTTATATGACAAATCATCTAAATACTTTACCCTTGACAATGAAAACAATGGTTCAAGGATTGAATTTGAACAACAAAAAGACATCCTTCACAAGGGAAAAGCTAAGGTTGAGAATGGATTATTTACTTATAATTTCATAGTGCCAAAAGATATAGCATATAATTATGGCTATGGAAAGCTAAGCTACTACGCCTACAATGACAGCAGTGACGCAAGTGGATACTGTAATAATTTTGTTGTTGGAGGAATTGATAATTCAGTTATTATTGAAGAAACAAGACCAGTGGTTAGATTATATATTGGAGATAGTAATTTTCACTCAGGAGGAATAACTAATGAAAACCCTGAACTATATGCAATTATTTCAGATAAAATTGCAATAAACACAGTTGGTAGTGGATTAGGTCACGATATAACTGCAACCTTAGACAATGCTGCAAATACATTTATCCTTAATGATTATTTTATTCAATCAGACATCGACCCAAACAAAGGATATATTGAATTTCCATTTACCAAACTTACACAAGGAGAACACACACTAACACTAAAGGCTTGGAACATTTTCAACTACTCATCAAGCCATACAATAACATTTAATGTTATTTCAAAGAACACAGAAACCTATTCTAACCTCAAAAACTATCCTAACCCATTCTCAAGTAAAACTAATTTCTATTTAGAGCATAATCAAAACCAGGAGATAACAAGTGCTGAGATACATATTTTCAACACAACTGGAATGAGAGTTAAGACAATAAAGGTTAGCAATCCATCAAAAGGCTATACTATTGGGCCAATTGAGTGGGACGGAACAAGTGATGGAGGACAGAAACTTCAAGCAGGCATATATATTTACAGAATGCTAATTAATAAAGAAAACTCAAAAGAATACTCTCAATCTCAGAAATTAGTAATTTTTTAAAACCTAAATTATAATATTCACTATTTATTATCGTTTAATTGAATTAAATCAGGAAACAAAAGAAATGGAAAGAACAAAAGGCAGGCAAGTATCTTATTGGATTTTTATTACTCTATTTTTTATTGGAGTAAAAACTACAGAGGCTCAATAC
>JAGNRX010000257.1 GCA_017988355.1 Bacteroidales bacterium
GCATTAGAGTACTTTTCCCAATTCCTGGTTCTCCACCAACCAAAACAACTGAGCCAGTTACTAATCCTCCACCCAATACTCTATTTAGTTCTATATCGTTGGTGTTTATCCTTTCCTCTTGCGAGAATGTGATTTCGTTAACTGGTTGTGGCTTTGATGAGGATTTGTTTTTCTTAGCATTAAATTTGCTTTCGCCCTCTCTTTGGACTACTTCCTCAACATAGGAATTCCAACTGTCGCACTGAGGACATTTACCTATCCAACTTGAAGACTGAGCTCCACATTCCTTACAAAAAAAAGCTGTTTTCTGTTTCATTTATCCTCTAACTTGGTCGTGCATCAATCTTATATCTCATCTCTTTTTGATATGAGAATCTCTTTTCATCTTTTAAGTAATTCTTATGGTAGGGTCCGTAAGGGAAATCCATAAAGACAGACCTTTGCATTTGAAAGCAGGTTCCAAAAAGAGGTATTGTCCTTTGGTCTATTTCATAAGTATCTTTCGATTTATTTACTTTATAGGGAGGGATTGGGCTGTCGTAGTTAAAGTCTGCCTTCCTGTAGAAAAGAGTGTCAGAGCTTGTGGTTGAAAACAAAATATACTCTGCAACGGAGTTAATATTTGTTGACCACCATGGCTTACTTAGAGAGTAGATTGTGATAAACATTACTGCATCTGCTCCAAATTCTTCTTTGTACTGCTTAATCTGGTTGGTCTTTGCATATTGGGCAGAAAACATTGTGTCTTTCTTATGTTTTTCAAGTGCAATCATTGTTGGAATAACGTAGTAGCCTCTTTGGGATAGCTCTTTTGTGAGATTAATCATATACATCTCGGAAGCGTATTGGTTCTTAGAGCGGTTCCAAGGATAGATTATAAGTATAGATTTTGGTTTTTCGGAATAGATTTTTGGATAAGAAACAATCCTATCCTCTCTTTTTGGGAAGAACTGGTAGTATTTCTTTTTAATAAAGCCAAGGGTGTCGCCTCTTGCTATCTTATCTTGTTTTTCTCTTTCTTTCTTGATTTTCTTTATTTCTTTCTTCGATAAGATAGTAACATTTGTATCTATTATCACTTCTTTCTTCTCTCCAGTTATCTCTGCAATAACATCCTCTGTTTGGTCAACATCTTCAGGCATGTTTTTGTCGATTATCTTTTTTGCAACATCACAACTCACAAAAAGAAACACTATTGAGATTAATATTAATGCTTTTTTCATAGTCCAAGAGATTTTATAAGTGCATCAACATAGGTTTGAGATTCAGGGTATATAACTGTTTCTTTTATTAGGTACTCTTTTGCTTCTTTGTTCTTTCCTTGCAAAAATAGAAGGTAGCCATATTCTGCACAAGCCCCAGGAGGTGGAAGTTCGCGTTTTCCTTTCGGATTTTCAACTATCTTTGTGTATTGCCTTGTAAACCTCTTTATTTCTTTTTCTGTGAAATCAGTTGTTCCATAAGCATATAATAAATTATCGTAATCATAATACTTATATAATTCATTTGAGCAAGAAGCTAAAAACAAGAGGCTAAAAATAAGAATAAGATGTTTCTTCATATAAAAAACGTTATAATTCAATGTTCAAAGATAGTAATTAATTTGCTAATCACAATAATGACTATGATTTTTCAGAAAACATCTTGGTGGCTCTTTTAAATATTCCATTCATATAGGCTATTGCAATTCCATAATTAGAAATCGGAACCTGTGCTTGAATTATTGTTAGTAGCCTACTTTTTAATTGTTTTTCTGTTGCAACACATCCTCCACATTGAATAACCATTGCATAATCTGTTATTGGACGAGGAAAGGGGGTTAGTCCTGATGCTATTTCAAATTCAAGCTTTTTCTTTGTGTAATTGGTTATTAATTTTGGTAGCTTAACCCTCCCTATATCTTCACAAGTTGGTTGGTGAGCACAAGACTCTAACATAAGAATCCTATCTCCGTCTTCTAAACTATCAAGCTTTGGTGTGCCTTTAACATATTCATCAAATGCTCCTTTAAGTCTTGCCAAAACAATTGAGAAACTTGTTAGTAGTATTTTATCATCAACAACTTTATTCACAAAATCAAAGACTTGACTATCTGCAATAACTAAATCAGGCTTAGGATAAACATTCTTTAAAACATATTCAAGCTCTGTTTCCTTAACAACGATTGTTATTGCATCGTTATCTAAGACATCTCTTATTAGTTGGACTTGAGGCAAAATAAGTCTTCCCTCTGGTGCTGCACTATCAATTGGGGTTACTAGTAGGACTACATCATTTTTCTTAATAAGTCCATTAAGTATTCCTTTTTTCTGGTATGCAGTTGGGGGGATTGTTTCTACTATTTTCTTTGTTAAGGCTGCTGTTGTTTTTGCATTGTCTTGAGAAAACTCAACTATATTTTTCTTATATTGCTTTTCAATTGTTGCTTTGAGGTCTCTTCTTATTGGAGATAAGTCACTCTTTGTGTAAATTAAGACATAAGGCACATTAAACTTCTTGCATTCGCCAATTAACTTATCTTCTTCTTCTCCGAAATCATTACTAAAAGTAATTAGTGCAAGATCTATTTGAGTGAAAATCTCTAATG
>JAGNRX010000047.1 GCA_017988355.1 Bacteroidales bacterium
TCAAATTTATCAAAGCCATATTTAGAGTTAGGGTCCATTCCCATAAGTATATATTCACTTTGGTTGCCTTTACTTATAGCGAAAGTTAGGTAATTGTGATTTGACCAGTGGTAGGAAGCTGATTTAGGTATATATTGGTGCTTTCTTTGAAATGAGATTTCTGTATTTTCTCTAAGGCTTTCAACGAAAAAACCTTGCATTGATGGCAAAACAACTTCCTCTTTACCGTCTATAATGATTGGGTTATAGACTCCATTCTCTCTATCGAGGACAAAGATTGCATTACCTTGAATCTTTTGGTCTATATCTTCAAATATCTTCTTTGAACTTAGAGGAGCAGTAAATGGATTGCCCACTAAGTTCCAACTATCTTTTTCTGTATAGTCTAATTCATAGTTTACCCTACTGTCACAAAGTATTCCTTCATAAATAACATCTAGTTTGTCATTTGTATAAACAGCATATCCTCTTCCGGGAACTAATCTATGGTTTGGATCAACAATATACTCACTCCAATAATCTTTTAATTTGCTTTTTACTCCGGTATTGTATTCCATAAGCCATGTTTCATTCCCATCCTTACGCATAGAATAGATTAGAGCCTTTGAATCGTTAACAGGGGAGGATATGTAATTCCATCTCTTTGGAACAAGGTCTTGATGAACCACAAACCAAGAACCCCTTGAATATATAATATCTCCAGAGATATAGAACATCTTTCCTGCATCAATAATAACATTTGAACTATCACCTAAGACCAACATTGAACAAACAACATCATCATCTACTCTTATCTTATTCTTTGGAGAGATGAAAACAAAATCTTCCATAACAGGGACTCCTTTTGGCTCCCAAATGTTTTCATCAGACCAACGTCCTGAAGCAATTGAACGTTTAGGTGTTGGAGAACCATAATATAAGTTTTTAATATTTAACTTATTGCCTGAGGTATTAAATTCTATTTGTAGGTAATTTGCAGATTTGGCTGAGGTTATTGGGGTGCAATAGGTGACACTTTCTTCTTCCTTGTCTTTAACCTTATTTTTCTTTCCACAAAGAATCCTATCTTCCATATCAAATAAAACCTCGCTATCTCTATACCATTTATAAGTTATGGTGATGTCTTTCCCCTTAAACTCATGAGGCAAATAATCAAACTTAAACTGATAATCCAATTCAGAAAAAACTGGTATTCTATAAGTAGTCTTATCCAGGATTTGTTTTGTTTTTTCATCCAATAAATTACTATTTAACTCAACAGTTTTTGCAGAAGAACCTATTAAATCAATTTTGATTGGTTTGTCTAACTTTTTGGTTATTAGGTTAAGAGTTGCTGTGTGCGAACCAACCTTTAAGGGAGCATAACTAATTTCAATAAGTCCAAAGCCAGATGAATCAATTTTTAATTTACTTATATCGGTCTTGAAAAACTTATCATCTTCTCCAGTTATTGTTATTTTAACATCATCTCTTAAATAATTGCCACTAACTATTAATCTTTTTATCTGAGGATAGGTATAAGGAATTGGAGTGTGATTATAAACTAAATGGTCTATCTTAGTTATTTTATCGTCTTGAGCTCTTAATCTAACATTTAACTCTGGTTTCTTTCCCAAATATTTATCGTATTCAGCCAAAACGCTTACATTCCTAATATTAATTTCAGGATAACGACCTGCTCCTCTAAGTCTTGTTGATCTCCAAGAAACCCATACAGTATCTTTATTCTCACAAGCATCTGGCAAAACAACTTTATATGAACTTGTTTTGGCTTTCCTTGCTGAAATAAATTCAATAATTCTTCCCTTAGCGTCTAAAACATCTATCCATTTCCCTTTATCAAAACTATATTGCAAACGAAGAGAATATAGTTGCTTCGACCCTTTTGAAGATATTGTTGAGTTTAAAAGAATGTTTTCGTGTTTTTTGGTACCAAACAAAATCATCATACGCCCATTATCCTTGAGGCTACCCTCATAATGAGTTTCAATGTCCAAATCAGAAGATTGAGAATAGGTAAAAAGAGATAATATACTGAAAAGTAAGTAAAATGTTAGGCTAAGTTTTTTCATCGTAAATATATAATTATCTTCCCACCGATATTATTTTGTAATCATTAATTTTATAAACAACAGTTCTCCTATTTTGCCAACCATTGTTTTTATCGTCCCTATCAAATAAAAAAGAATTTATCATATATTTTGTCCTATCTATGTTAGGTTCATTTATGAACTTGTCTCCTTTTTGAGCTAGAGCAGGAACAAAGAACATCATTATATCATATCCTAATGCTGCATATATCTTATCAGGTTCTTGATTAAAATGATGCCTATAATCTTTTACGAAATCAGCAAAGTTTGCATTAGTATAGTCGTTAAGATAGCTTAAAGTGAAATGAAAATTAAACTTTTGAATTCGAGACAAATCAATTGAAGGATAATCTAACCAATTATATTGGGCTATCAAATTAACTTCTGGAAGGCTTCTTTGCTGAGTCATTTGAGAAAGAATTGTGTTGGCATAGGCTTCATTCATCTTATAATCTCCTTTATCAACAACTGAAATAAATATATTATCTTTATTTGGATCGACTTTCTCAAACAATCTTCTTGAATATTTATTATAATCAATCCCTATCCAAGACCAACCTTCCTTTTCAATTCCTTTTTGGTACATTTCAACAATGTTTTTTTCACTTGGAGTAAAAACTAAAGTTATGTTTGGATTTGGGAAATTGTTCTTAATATATCTTAGTATGGTTTCAACATCTGCAATATATGAGGGCTGAATCTTAAATGTATAAGGGCTATTCTCAATAATTGAATAATTAGCACTCATTGGATTTATTATGGGTATCTTGTTAAGATTTGAGAACTCACTTACCAAGGCGAATGATTTTTGAAACACCAAAGGAATAATTAAATCCATTGTTTTTATTTCAGGGTCAGATAATAGAGTTTTCATTTGATTTAAATCGTCTTCTCCAACATCATAAACATATAGCGAGACAGCATAACCCTCAGCCTCCAACTTCTCTAAAGCTATCCTTGCTCCTTCATAAAAAGTTATATATTCAAAACAACGATACTTAATCCTTTTCTTTTCTTCAATATTGAATTTTGTGAAATCAAGTTCTTCAATTTTATCATAAGCCAAAGGCAAAAACATTGCAATCTTTAATGTTTTCTTCTTATAAAGGGTTTGTGTTTTATCTGGATAAATGTCACCCTTAATATCTTTTGCATAGGAGTTGCCTACAAAAGCAAAAGATATAACGCTTAATAATAAATAACTCAAAAAACGATTCATAGATAATTAATTTTGAAGATTATTCCCATTCAATTGTTGCAGGTGGCTTTGAAGAAATATCATAAACCACTCTATTTACTCCCTTAACTTTATTAATAATTGCATTTGATATATCAGCTAAGAACTCATAAGGAAGATGCGACCAGTCAGCTGTCATTCCATCATTACTTTCAACAGCTCTTAGTGCTACAACATTTTCATAAGTTCTTTCATCTCCCATAACTCCTACCGATTGAACAGGAAGAAGCATTGCTCCAGCTTGCCAAACCTTATCGTATAAGTTACTATCCTTAAGTCCTTGAATAAAGATATTATCAACCTCTTGTAGTATTCTAACTTTTTCTTCTGTTATGTCAGATAATATTCTAATTGCTAAACCAGGACCAGGGAAAGGATGACGACCTAACAGTTCTTGTTTTATATCCATTGATCTGCCTACTCTTCTAACCTCATCTTTAAATAAGGTTTTTAGAGGTTCAACAATTTTTAATTTCATATAATCTGGAAGTCCTCCAACATTATGGTGAGATTTGATTGTTGCAGAAGGACCCTTAACAGATACTGATTCAATAATATCAGGATAAATTGTTCCTTGAGCTAACCACTTAACATCTTTTATTTTGGTAGCCTCAGAATCAAAGACATCAATAAAGGTTTTTCCTATTGCCTTACGTTTTAGTTCTGGGTCAGTAAGACCTTTCAAAGCTGAATAGAACAATTGTTTTGCATCAACTCCAACAACATTTAGTCCTAAACCTTTATATGACTCAAGAACGTTTTCAAATTCATTCTTTCTCAAAAGTCCATTATCAACAAAGATACAGTTTAGGTTTTTACCTATTGCTCTATGAAGAAGGATTGCAGCAACAGAACTATCAACACCTCCCGATAAGCCTAAAACAACTTTATCGTCTCCTAATTCTTTCTTAAGATTGCTAATAGTGGTTTCAACAAAGCTATCTGGAGTCCAATCTTGAACACATCCACAAATATCAACAACAAAGTTCTTTAGTAATTTTATCCCATCAAGAGAGTGCGTTACTTCTGGGTGAAATTGAATTGCATAGGTTTCTTCCTCTTCAATTTTGTAGCCTGCATTATGAACATTGTCGGTTGAACAAATTACTTTAAAGCTTGTTGGAAGGTCTAAGATAGTATCTCCATGAGACATCCAAACTTGTGAACCAGGAGATATTCCTTTTAGAAGTTTAGATTCCTTATCAACACTGTTTAAGTTTGCTCTTCCATACTCTCTTATTTCTGAAGGAAGAATTGTTCCACCAGCAATATGAGCCATATACTGAGCTCCATAGCAGACACCCAAAAGAGGCATCTTGCCTTTAAAAGAAGATAAATGCGGCTTAGGAGAGTTTTCATCCATACTACTAAAAGGACTACCTGAAAGTATAACTCCCTTTATTTCTGAAGTTATATTAGGTATTTTATTATACGGATGTATCTCACAATAAACATTAAGCTCTCTAACCTTACGAGCTATTAGTTGGGTATATTGAGAACCAAAATCAAGAATTAAAATTGTTTGCATATATATACTTTATAGGTAATATTAATCTTCAAAAGTACAAAAAAATCTTATACTACACAAAAATCATCCCTATCTTTGCAAAAAATAGAAGGACATGCTTTTAAACAAATCCTATTATAGGTCTAATTTCAATCTTGCTCTGCCAATAATATTATCTTCTGTTGGACAATCATTTACACAAATGGTAGATGCTATTATGGTTGGACAATTGGGAGCTACTTCTTTGGCTGCAGTTGCTTTTGCTGGGTCTGTTTCTATGAACGTTCTTATGTTCGGAATGGGAATTGCGATGGCACTAACACCCCTAACTGGTCAAGGATTTGCAAGAGGAGAGCATAGAAAGATATCAATGCTATTCCAAAACTCTCTTGCCCTTAATACTATTATTGGATTAATAATGCTTTCTGTCCTTTTCTTACTCTTTCCATTTCTTAGTTATTTTGGACAACCTCAAGATGTTATTGAAGCTTGCCGACCTTATTATTTAATTATTTCAATTTCTTTTATTCCAAGCCTTATATTCCTTACTTTCAAACAATTCTTAGAAGGAATTGGGAATACAAAGAATGCAATGATAATAACAATTTCTGCCAATATTCTAAACATAATCCTAAACTATGTGTTAATTTATGGTAAGTTTGGCTTTCCTGCACTTGGCATAACTGGAGCTGGAATTGCAACTCTTATTGCAAAAATAACTATGCCAATAGCTTTCTTTATTTTTCTTATTGTTCATAAAAAATACAGGAAGTACTTCCTTTTCTTTTCATGGAGGAATATGACATTTCATACACAAAAAATCATATTAAGACTTGGAATGCCAATATCAGGACAAATGTTTTTAGAGTTTGCCTCACTCCTATTTATCACAATAATGATGGGATGGGTTGGAAAAACAACGCTTGCAGGATATCATATTGTAATTACTATTGTTGGAACAACCTTCCTGATGGCTTCTGGTCTTGCAAGTGCCACAACAGTTTTGATTAGTCAAGAATATGGGAAAAAGAATATTGGAGAAATCAAGAAACACTTCAAGGCTGGATATCATATTACAATATTAATAATGTCATTCTTTGCCCTAATCTTTATTTTATTTGGCAAAACTATTGCAAGCATATTTTCTCCTGACCAAGAAGTTGTTGCAATTGCTGCTCAGTTTTTCATTGTTGCTGGTTTCTTCCAACTAATTGATGGCTCTCAAGTCCTATTTCTTGGAGCTCTAAGAGGACTTAACGATGTTGCTAAACCAATGAAATATGCTTTTATCTCCTATACATTAATTGCTATTCCTTTTGCATATATTTGTGGCTTTGTTTTCAAGCTTGGTTCATGGAGCATATTTGCAGGTTTTTCTGCAGGACTGCTTACTGCTGCAATTCTCTACTATAATAGATTTACATTAAAAATGAAAGTTTTGAGTAAGGAACAAACTAATTAGGCAAGTCCTTTCGTTATTTTATAAGTAACATAATAACTATTGCAAAAATAAACATATCTTTGCTTGTCGTTAAAACAAATAACTTATGAAAATAGAATTTTTAGGAGCAGCAAAAGAAGTAACTGGTAGCAAACACTTAATCACTACTAATTCAGGAAAGAAAATACTATTAGATTGCGGAATGTTTCAGGGTAAAGGCTTGGAGACAGATGCAATGAATAGGGAGCTTGGCTTTGAACCCTCGGAGATAGACTACCTTCTATTATCCCATCCTCACATTGACCACTCAGGACTTATACCTTATATTGTTAAACTAGGTTTTAAGGGCACTGTTTTCACCACCCCAGCATCAAGGGACCTTTGTTCAATTATGCTTGCAGATAGCGGAAACATTCAAGAGTTAGATACTTACACATTTAATAAGAAAAGAGCGCGTCAAGGTTTAGACCCTATTGAACCACTCTATACCATGCAAGATGCTCAAGAGGCAATGCAATATTTCATCTCTATTCCTTATGAAAAAGAATTCTCTATTGATAGAGATATTTCAATTAAATTTACTGACAATGGGCATATCCTTGGTAGTGCAACCATTAACATAACAATTAATGAAGAGGGAAAAGATGTTAAAATAGCATTTACAGGAGATATTGGAAGATACTCAAAGCGAATTCTAAAAGAACCTCAACCATTTCCTCAAGCTGACTATATCATTATGGAAAGCACTTATGGCGATAGACTTCATGACCCAGTTGACCTTTCGGAACAAAAACTTCTTAGTGCAGTTATAGACACCTGTTGCAAGAAGAAAGGGAAACTAATAATACCTTCCTTTGCTATTGGTAGGGCTCAAGAAATAATTCATGCCTTAGATAAGCTTGAAAAAGATGGTTTACTACCTAGTATTGATGTTTATGTAGATAGTCCCCTAAGTTTAAACGCAACAAACATAATGCGACTACATACAGAATGTTTTAATGATGATATGAAAGAATATATGAAAACAGACAGCGACCCATTTGGATTTGACCGTCTTCACTATGTTCGCTCAACAGGAGAATCAAAGAGTCTTAACTCAATCCATGGTCCAATGATAATTATATCTGCATCTGGGATGATGGAAGCTGGAAGAGTAAAACACCATATTGCAAATAATATTTCAGATAAGAGGACAACAATTCTTGGAGTTGGATACTGTGCACCTACAACCTTAGGAGCGAAAATCCTTAGAGGAGATAAGATTGTTTCAATTTTCGGAACCCAATACCATGTTAAGGCAGAAATTAGAACAATTGATTCCTATTCAGCCCACGCCGACTACATGGAACTGCTACGCTTCTTAGGATGTCAAGACAAAACAAAAATCAAAAACATATTCCTGGTTCACGGAGAAGAACAAACACAAATCAATTTCTCAAACACCCTTAACGAAAACGGATATCAAAAGGTTTATATCCCTTCAAAAGGTGAAACAGTAACACTATAAATAAATAATATATGCTAAGGACCATAATCCTTTCCTTCAATCTTACATTCCTTTCACTTATTGGATTTTCACAAGAGAAGGAAAGGTTTATGGACTTTAGCTATATAACTCCAGAGCATTCAAAACAAGAAAACAAGGCAAAGGAAACCCTCTATGATATAAAAACTGATTATATCATACTCTATTTCTATAACCCAGAATG
>JAGNRX010000258.1 GCA_017988355.1 Bacteroidales bacterium
ACCTACAGCTTCAAATGGGAGATAGAGTTACTGTTGTTGGGAAAGAAGAAAACATAGATAAGGTTGCACTCCTATTAGGAAATTCAATGAAACGCCTCAACCAACCTAACCTTATGCCTATCTTTCTTGGCATTTTCATAGGTATTATTGTAGGTTCAATCCCTTTAGTTCTGCCTGGACTAAACCAAACAATTAAGTTAGGACTTGCTGGTGGAACATTAATTGTTGCAATTTTGATGGGAAGATATGGACCGTATTATAAATTAGTTACCTTTGCAACAACAAGTGCTAATATGATGATTAGAGAAATTGGTATAAGCTTATTCCTTGCCTCGGTTGGGCTTGCCTCTGGCGAAAGTTTTATCAATACAATAGTTGGAGGGGGTTATATATGGATATTCTACGGTTTTATCATTACTCTTTTGCCAACTCTTATTGTAGGAATATTTGCAAGACTTCGCTATAATATGAGTATATTTTCTATTTGGGGACTTCTTGCAGGATCATCAACAAATGCATCTGCCTTAGCTTTTGCAAGCAATCTTTCTCCTGATGACTCCCCTAATGTTTCTTATGCAACGGTCTATCCTTTGACTATGTTCCTTAGGGTTATTGCTGCGCAGATTCTAATCATTATGAGTATTTAAATAAAACTAATAACAAAGATATATGGAACAAAACATTCTTCTTCCTTTTCTACTAACCCTTTTTGCAGGACTATCAACAGGGATTGGTAGTGTGATTGCTTTCTTTGCAAAATCAACAAATAAGAAATTCCTTTCTTTTTCCTTAGGTCTGTCGGCAGGAGTAATGATATACATATCCTTTGTTGAGCTTTTCCCTCAATCGCAAAGAATTCTTATTCAAGAATACGGAAGAGAAATGGGAATGAGTGTAACTGTTCTTTTCTTTTTCGTAGGAGTCCTTCTTATAGGTATAATTGACCGCTTAGTACCTCAGGCAGAAAATCCACACGAGATGCGTTCTGTTGAAGATATGGAAGAGAAGCCTAAGACAAATGCAAAACTTATGAGAGTGGGTGTGATGACAGCAATAGTAATAGCTATTCATAATTTTCCAGAAGGTATAGCAACCTTTATCTCTGCCTTAGAAAGCCCTAAGCTTGGTATAGCAATAGCGGTTGCGGTTGCAATTCATAATATTCCAGAAGGTATTGCTGTTTCTATTCCAATCTATCAAGCAACAGGAAGTAAGAAAAAAGCATTTTGGTTCTCCTTCCTATCTGGTCTTGCAGAGCCTGTGGGAGCAATACTTGCATATTTAATACTTATGCCTTTCCTTTCCCCAACTCTACTAGCTTGCATTTTCGCATTAGTTGCAGGAATTATGGTATTTATTTCCCTTGACGAATTACTACCAGCCGCAAGAGAGTATGGAGAACATCATATTTCAATCTATGGTCTTATTACAGGAATGGCGATAATGGCTATCTCTCTAATACTATTATAAGAATTCAGATAGCTCAATCCAACGTAATTCTTTTGCCTGAATCTCTAAATCGATCTCTTCGTAGCGTAGGGAAAGAGAAACTAAATCATCAGAAGCAATATCTCCAGATGAAAGCTTTGAACTTATAACTTCTTTTTCTTTTTCTAAGAGAGGTAAATCCTTTTCTATTTTCTCAAATTCTTTTTGCTCACTATAAGATAGCTTGCGCTTGGGTTCATCTTTAACCACAGCAGCTTCTGCAATCTTTTGCTTAGCTTTCTCTTTAAGATTGCTTTCTCTTGTTTCTTGAGTCTTTATTTTATCTTCTTCAAGCTTGGTTTCAATGTAATCAGAATAATTACTATGATAATCCCTTATCTTTCCCTCACCTTCAAAAACAAAGATATGATCCACAAGGTTATCCATAAAACTCCTATCATGCGAAACAATCAAAAGACAGCCCTGATATTCTTTTAGGAAGTTCTCTAAAACTCCAAGATTATAAATATCCAAGTCATTTGTTGGCTCATCAAGAATTAGGAAATTTGGGTTAGAAATCAAAACCTTTAGAAGATATAACCTGCGGCGCTCTCCACCAGAAAGATTTGAATAAAAATTATATTGAAGGTCTGTTCCAAAACCAAAATAGGTTAGAAACAAAGAAGCAGATAACTCAGTTTTATCATTAAGCTTAATACTTTCAGCTACTTCCTTAATAATATCTATAACACGCATATCCTCCTTTTCCTCTAATCCACTTTGCGTATAATAGCCGTACTTTATAGTTTGACCAATAGCTATTTTGCCAGAGTCAGCCTTTGCTTTTTCTGTAATAATATTAAGAAAAGTACTCTTTCCCACACCATTACTACCAATAATCCCAATCTTATCCCCACTCTTAAACACATAGGTAAAATCATCCAAGATAACCTTATCATCAAACTTCTTTGAAATATTACTTATCTCTAAAATCTTCTTACCCATCCTCTGACTACGAATTGTTAAGTCAGCAGCTTTTTGTTCAAACCTTACTTCTGTTTTTTCCTTTAAGTCATAGAAAGAATCAATCCTTGCCTTACTCTTTGTTGTTCGAGCCTTAGGCATTCGGCGCATCCAATCAAG
>JAGNRX010000048.1 GCA_017988355.1 Bacteroidales bacterium
CCATATATTAAATATTTCGAGCAAAGATAATACAAAAAAATTATGCCACTACATTTTGCAATATAGTGGCATAAAAATATTGATAATTAAATCTATTCCTATTATTCTTTTACAATAAGCGAAATAAATAATTCATTTAACTGATCCTGAGAAATTGTAGATGGCGCATCTGCCATTGTATCTCTTCCATTATTGTTTTTAGGGAAAGCAATAAAGTCACGAATTGATTCAACTCCTCCAAATATTGAACATAATCTATCAAATCCGAATGCTATTCCTCCATGAGGTGGAGCGCCATATTCAAAAGCATTTAATAGGTAACCAAATTGAGAATTGACAGTTTCCTCACTAATTCCCAGTACTTTAAACATATCACCCTGCATTTCCTTATCATAAATACGGATTGAACCTCCTCCAATCTCCACACCATTGATAACAAGGTCATAAGCATTTGCTCTTACGTCCTTCGGTGATGTAAATAACATTGGATAATCTTCTGGTTTTGGAGCTGTAAATGGATGGTGCTTAGCATAGAAACGGTTAGTCTCTTCATCCCATTCAAGAAGAGGGAAGTCAACAACCCAAAGAGGAGAATACTTACTTGAATCTCTCAAACCTAGTCTGTTACCCATCTCTAAACGTAAAACACCTAAGGAATTTTGCGTTTTTTCTTCTTTTCCAGCCATTATTAGCATTAAATCCCCTTCTTTTGCTCCGAATTTCTTAGCAATTTCAAGTAGTTGTTCTGGCGTAAAGAACTTGTCTACAGATGATTTCAATGTTCCATCATCATTATACTTAATATATACTAAGCCATTTGCTCCAACTTGAGGTCTTTTTACAAAGTCAACAAGCTCATCTAACTGTTTTCTAGTGTACTGCGCACATCCTTCTACACAAATACCAACAACTAATTCTGCATCATCAAAAACTGAAAAGCCTTTATTTTGAGCTAAGTCGTTCAATTCTACAAACTTCATCCCAAAACGAATATCTGGTTTATCAGAACCATAATACTTCATAGCATCTGCCCAGGTTATTCTTGGAAATTCAGTTATTTCAATTCCCTTTGCTTCTTTGAAAAGAAAAGTCATTAAACCCTCAAATAAATTTAATATATCTTCTTGTTCAACAAAGGACATTTCGCAGTCAATTTGAGTAAATTCTGGTTGACGATCTGCCCTAAGGTCTTCATCTCTAAAACACCTTACAATTTGAAAATACCTATCAAAACCAGATATCATCAATAATTGCTTATATGTTTGTGGAGATTGAGGAAGTGCATAAAACTCATTAGGGTTCATTCTTGAGGGAACAACAAAATCTCTTGCTCCCTCAGGTGTTGACTTAATTAGGTATGGAGTTTCAATTTCCACAAAACTTAAGTCGTTGAGGTAATTTCTAATAAGAATGGATAATTTATGACGAAGCACCATATTTTGCTTTACTTGGTTGCGACGAAGGTCAAGATAACGATATTTCATTCTCAACTCATCACCACCATCAGTATTGTCCTCAATTGTGAAAGGAGGGGTCTTGGAAGCGTTCAGTATCTTGATTTCATTCACTATGATTTCAATCTCTCCTGTCGGAATTTTTAAATTCTTATTACTTCTTTCTGCAACAGTCCCTTTTACTTGTATAACAAATTCTCTACCGAGCTTTCTCGCTTTTTCACATAATTCAGCATTAGTCTCCATATTGAAAACCAATTGAGTGATGCCATAACGATCCCTTAAATCAATAAAGGTCATTCCTCCCAAATCTCTTGAACGCTGAACCCAACCACTTAATATAACACTCTGATTACAATTACTTATACTTAACTCTCCGCAAGTGTTTGTCCTTAACATCTTTCTTATTTATTTTTGGTACTGTTTACTTAAATTAAAGTTCTCTGGATATTTTGCTACCTTATCTTTATAGAATTCTTGTATCTCAGCAAAGTCTTTTTCAAAATCACCTGTTAAATGAAATATCCTTCCTGGACCTCCTTCTTTCTTTTCATAGTCAAGATAGGCAAGATAAATAGGAACATTTGCTCTTGTTGCAATATGGTAGAAGCCTTTTTTCCAACGTTCTGTATATTTCCTCGTTCCCTCAGGTGTTATGACAAGTGAAAAATTATCTTTTGTATTGAACATGTGAACTATTTGATCAACAACATTATTCTTTCGACTTCTGTCAATAGGGATTCCTCCTAATGCTTTCAAAATAGATCCAAAAGGAAAGAAAAACATCTCTTTCTTAATTAAGAATTTAACATTTGCTCCCAATTGCCATAATCCTAAACGCCCCCATAAGAAGTCCGACATAGAAGTATGTGGGGCTTGAATAAAGATACATTTTTTCATTTGTGGTTCTGGCTTTCCAACTACTTTCCAACCAGAAACCCACAATATGAATTTAGCAATATGTTTCATTTACTATTTTGTTAAGTTATAAGTGTCAGTTGCAATAACGTATTCCTCATCAGTTGTAATCATCATAACTTTCACTTTTGAAGAAGGTTTTGTTAGCATTTGATCAACTCCTCTTATTCCAGTATTAGCTTCTTTATTGAAATCAACTCCTAAGAATTCCAATCCTTCGCATATTTTTTCTCTAACATCGTCTGCATTTTCACCGATTCCTCCTGTGAAAAGAACTAAATCTAATCCTCCCATTGTTGCTGCATAAGCTCCAATGTATTTTCTAACTCTATTACAGAAAAGATTGAAAGCTATGGTATCTCTTTCTACTCCATTATCTTTTCCTTCACAAACCTCTCTCATATCAGCATGTCCACTTAGACCAAGAAGTCCTGATTTCTTATTGATCATGTTATTAGCTGCTGTCATATTCAGACCTTCTTTCTCACAGATAAAAAGGAATGCTCCAATATCTAAGTCTCCAGCTCTTGTTCCCATAACCAATCCTTCAACAGGTGTAAATCCCATTGATGTATCAACTGATTCGCCATTTTTAACAGCACAAATTGAAGCTCCGTTTCCTAAGTGGCAACTAATGATTTTTGAATTCTTAATGTCCATATTTGCCAATTTAGCTGCTTTTTCAGAAACAAACTTATGACTTGTTCCATGAAAACCATAACGGCGGATTTTGTCTTCTGTATAATATTTGTAATCGATAGCGTACATATAAGCCTCTTGTGGCATAGTTTGATGGAATGATGTGTCAAAAACTGCAACTTGAGGAACTCCAGGAAGTAGAGCTTCCATCGCTTCAATCCCTTCAAGGTTTGCTGGATTATGAAGAGGAGCAAGAGCACAAAGTTCTTTAATTTTTGCTTTTTCATTGATTCCAACAATAACAGAGGATTTGAAAATTTCACCTCCATGAGCTACTCTATGACCGCAAGCATTAATTTCTTTCAGAGACTTAATCACTCCAACTTTTTCATCAACCAAAGCAGCAAGCACTAAATCTATACCAACCTTATGCGTAGGAATTGGAGTTTTTTCGTAATGTTTATCTTTTCCTGTTGGTTTGTGAGTAAATTCACCCATTTCAAGTCCAATTCTTTCAACCAAACCTTTTGCTAAGACCGCAGCATCTTTAGACATATCAACTAATTGATATTTAATAGAAGAACTTCCACAGTTTAATACTAATACATTCATGATTTATTTTTTTAAATTATTCTTATTTTCAAGCTGACAAAATTAGTTAGAATAAATGAAAGGGCAAAGAAACAAGCGATATTTAGAATCTTGCTTCTACTTTTTTCCAATCAACAATTTGCCAAAATGACTCTAAGTATAAAGGTCGGCTATTTTGTTTGTCAATATAGTAAGCATGTTCCCAAACATCACAAACTAATAGGGGTATCTTCCCTTGTTTCATAGGATTTTCTGCATTGGATGTTTGAACGATTTCTAATTTCCCATCTGCATTTTTAACCAACCAAGCCCATCCTGAACCAAATAGGGTTAGAGAAGATTTTGTAAATTGGGCTTTAAACTCTTCATAGCTTCCAAACTCTTTTTCAATTGCTTCAAAAAGTTTCCCATCTGGTTTAAGAGTTGATTTAGGAGTCAAACAATTCCAATAGAATGTGTGGTTCCAAACTTGTGCTGCATTATTGAAAATTCCACCACTTGATTTCATAACAATTTCTTCTAAGATAGAATTTTCAAATTCTGTTCCAACAATCAATTTATTGAGGTTATCAACATATGATTTATGGTGTTTGCCATAATGAAATTCAATTGTGGTTTTTGAAACATGAGGTTCAAGAGCATTCATTTCAAAAGGCAATTTAGGTAAAATGAATTTGCCATTAATTTGTTTCGTGAATTCTTTGGCACTATTATCTTGTGCCTTAATACTAAATGCTGTTACAAGCATTAAGCTGATAAATATAAGAGTAAATCTTTTTTTCATACCTGTCATTTATAAATAAAAATATTCTGACTACTATTTTATGCTTACATATATAATAATCAGAATACTTTATGTTTTAATTTTACTTGAGTTTTAGAATCTTTCTTCTACTTTTTTCCAATCAACAATTTGCCAAAATGCTTCCACGTAAGCTGGACGGCGATTTTGTTTATCGAGATAGTAAGCATGTTCCCAAACGTCACATACTAAAAGAGGTGTCTTGCCTTGTTTCATAGGATTTTCTGCATTGGAAGTTTGAACGATTTCTAACTTTCCATCTGCATTTTTAACTAACCAAGCCCATCCTGCACCAAATAAAGTTGCAGCAGCAGTAGAGAATTTTGCTTGAAACTCTTCAAAGCTTGAAAATTCTTTTTCAATTGCTGCAAGTAATTTGCCTTCAGGTTTTAGGGTTGATTTAGGAGTCAAACAATTCCAATAGAATGTGTGGTTCCAAACTTGAGCTCCATTATTGAAAATTCCACCGCTTGATTTCATAACGATTTCTTCTAAGGTAGAGTTTTCAAATTCTGTTCCAACTATTAACTTATTTAGGTTATCTACATAAGCCTGATGGTGTTTACCATAATGAAATTCAATTGTTGTTTTTGAAATATGAGGTTCCAATGCATCTTGAGCAAATGGGAACACAGGTAAAGTGAATTTTGACATAGAGTTTTGAATATTAATTAATACTAAAAATTATTTAACAATATTATTAACGCAATTTCCGTTGTATTATTGCTTTAATATTTTATTAACTATATTTATTTGCTACAGTGAAAAATAAGTTATAATTTTGAAGTCTCAAATTAATATAAGTAAATATTAACCAATAAAAAATAAAACAATGGCAATAAAAGGAGCAGTTGTAATTGATAAAGAGCATTGCAAAGGTTGTGGAGTATGCATTACAGCATGTCCAAACCACGTTCTAGCTCTGTCAAAAAACGTAAATGGTAAAGGGTATCATTATTCTGAAGCAATAATTGATAATTGCATAGGTTGCACTAGCTGTGCTTTGGTATGTCCTGATGGAGTAATCACTGTTTACAAAGTAAAGTTATAAACTATTAAATTATAATAGAAATGGCAAAAGAGCTAAAATTAATGAAGGGTAACGAAGCTATTGCTGAAGCAGCAATACGCTCAGGTTGCGATGGATATTTTGGATATCCTATCACTCCGCAATCTGAAGTTATGGAACATCTTATGATTGAAAAACCATGGGAAACTACAGGAATGGTTGTTTTACAAGCAGAAAGTGAAACATCATCAATTAACATGGTATATGGTGGAGCTGGAGCAGGTAAAAAAGTAATGACCTCTTCTTCTTCTCCTGGGATAAGTCTTATGCAAGAAGGTTTAACTTATCTTGCCGGAGCAGAACTTCCTGCACTAGTAGTAAACGTTGTTCGTGGAGGTCCCGGTTTAGGAACGATCCAACCATCTCAAGCAGACTACTTCCAAGCAGTTAAGGGTGGTGGACACGGTGACTACCAAATGTATGTATTAGCGCCTGCATCAGTTCAAGAAATGTATGATTTCGTATTCTTAGGATGGGAAATTGCATACAAATACCGTAACCCAGTTATGATACTTTCTGACGGTGCAATTGGACAAGTTATGGAAAAACTATATGTTGGACCACATATTCCTCGTTGGACAGAAGAAGAACTAAGAAAAAATGCTCCATGGGCAAGTTGTGGAAAACCAGCAGATAGAGAACATAATATTATCACATCACTAGATCTTGATTCAGCTAAACAAGAACTACATAACCATAAACTTCAAGCAAAATACAGAGAAATGGAAGAAAAGGAAGTCCTTTTTGAAACCATTAACTGTGAGGATGCTGAATATATATTTGTTGCTTATGGATCAAGTGCACGTATTGCACAAAAAGCTATTCAACTAGGACGTGAAAAAGGAATTAAAGTAGGTCTTCTACGTCTTATCACATTATTTCCATTCCCTAAGAAGCAAGTTGCTGAATTCTCTAAAAAAGTAAAAGGAATGTTGGCAGTTGAAATGAGTGCTGGTCAAATGGTTGAAGATGTTAGATTGGCAGCAGAATTCCGTTGTCCAGTTGAACATTTTGGTCGTTATGGTGGAATAATCCATACTCCTCACGAAGTTCTAGAAGCATTAGAAGAAAAAATCATTAAACGATAAAAGATATGTTTAATCCAGATATAATTAAACCAGAAAACTTGGTTTACCAAAAAACTAAGGTGCTTACAGATGTTGTAATGCATTATTGTGCAGGCTGTGGACACGGAACAACACACCGTCTTGTCGCAGAAGTTATTGAAGAAATGGGTATTCAAGATAAAGCTATTTGCGTTGCTCCAGTTGGATGCTCTGTTTTAGCTTATAATTATTTTCACGTTGACTCATTAGGAGCAGCTCACGGTAGAGCTCCAGCAATTGCAACAGCAATTCAACGTATGTTCCCAGATCGTCACACATTTACCTACCAAGGAGATGGAGACCTAGCAGCTATTGGAACTGCAGAAACAATTCACGCTTGTAATCGTGGAGAAAACATTGTTATTATATTTATTAACAATGGTATTTACGGTATGACAGGAGGACAAATGGCTCCAACCACACTAATTGGTATGAAGACAGCAACCTCACCTTATGGTCGTACAGTTGAATTAAATGGCTATCCTTTGCAAATAACAGAATTACTTGCAGAATTACCAGGAACATATTACATCACTCGTCAATCTGTTCACACTGCAGCAGCTGTTAGAAGGACAAAGAAAGCTATTCGTCAAGCATTTGAAAACCAAAAGAATAAAAAAGGGACATCTTTAGTTGAAGTTGTTTCTAACTGTAATTCTGGTTGGAAAATGACCCCAGTTGAAGCTAACGAATGGATGGTAGAAAACATGTTTGCTAAATATCCAATCGGAGACATCAAAGTTGACGGAGAAAAAGTTAAAAAATAATCTTAAACGTAAAAGCAATGACAGAAGAAATCATCATAGCCGGATTTGGTGGACAAGGTGTCTTATCAATGGGTAAAATTCTTGCTTACTCAGGCGCTATGCAAGATAAAGAAGTAAGTTGGATGCCATCTTACGGTCCTGAAATGCGTGGAGGAACTGCAAACGTATCAGTTATCATATCTGATGAAAGAATCAGTTCTCCAATCATTAGCCAATTTGACACAGCAATAATACTTAACCAACAATCTCTTGATAAATTTCAGAATTCAGTTAAACCTGGTGGAGTATTATTATATGACCCTAATGGAGTATTTAACCCTCCAACTCGTAAAGATATAAATATCTACAAGGTTGCTGCAACTGAAAAAGCATCAGAGCTTGGAATGGCAAAAGTATTTAATATGATTGTTCTTGGAGCTTTCCTACAAGTTAAACCAGTTGTAACTGAAGAGTTCATCGAAAAAGGTTTAATGAAATCACTTCCTGAACGTCATCATAAAATGATACCAGAAAATCTAAAAGCTGTTCAAACAGG
>JAGNRX010000259.1 GCA_017988355.1 Bacteroidales bacterium
ATAGATTAATCAAACTTAACTCAATGGTTCATCCTAAGGTGCTGGATAGATTTTTTCTTTGGAGAAATCATCAATCAGCACCTTATGTTATTTTAGAATCAGCCCTAATATTTGAAACAAGTTGGGAAAATAAATTTGAATGCATTATTTGTATTAATTCTCCAAAAGAAGTTTCAATTCAAAGGGCGATGACAAGGGATAATGTAAGTAGGGAGTTTGTTGAACAAAGAATGAATAATCAAATCCCTATTGAAGAAAAAGTAGAGAAATCGGATTTTATAGTTTTTCACGATAACAAAACTATGCTAATGCCACAAATATTGGATATTCATAATAGAATAATTGAATCCGATTAAGGTATTAAATATGAGAAAACAATTATTTATTTAAAAACAAACGGTTATGAAAAAAATATTATTAATTATCGCACTAGTATTTATTACTAATGTTTCCTTTGCTCAATTAAGTGTTGAGGGAATACCAAAAACATTTATCCATAAGGATTTAGCCCTCTTAATGACTTCAATTATTGATATCCAACAACCTGATTTAAGAGAGGTTATTGACTATGATAACAATCCTGATAATTTGTATAAAACACGTAGATTTGCAGTTATCCTTCCTCTTGGAGTTGATTTCTTTGAAAAAGCAGATTTATCAGAAGTTGATAAGGGTAAACTTTGGGTTTTAAGGGTTAAGTCCGATAACGCTCAAGCCTTAATCCTTTATTCTGATAATTTCTATTTACCTGAGGGTGGAGAGTTATTTATCTACAATAAAGATCAATCACAGGTTATTGGAGCTTTTACTTCTCTAAATAATAATGATTTTAAAACCTTTGCAACAGAAGTTGTTTATGGTGATGAAATGGTCATTGAGTATTTTCAACCAAATGAAGTTTCAGAAAAACCAGTAATAAACCTAAGTGAAATTGGATATGCATATAGAGATTGTGCTTTTGATTTAACAAAGGCAACTGAAGAATTTGGTTCATCAGGTTCTTGTAATGTTAATGCTAATTGTCCCGAGGGTAATAATTATAGAAATGCTCAAAGAGGAGTAGTTAGAATTCAAATTAGAATGAACCAATATTATTCAGGTTGGTGTACAGGTTCACTCGTAAACAATACTGCAAGAGATCTTGCACCTTATGTTCTTTCTGCTGCACATTGTATTGAGGATGCAAGTCCTAGTTATTATAGTACCTATGTTTTCTATTTTAATTACGAAAGTGCAGGATGCTCAACAACATCATCAGAACCAACACCAAGAACCCTTGCTGGGACATCAGTAAAGTCTCAAGGGGCATCTTCCGATTTTGTACTTTTTAGATTAACTAATAATGTACCTCAAAGCTATAATGCTTATTGGAATGCTTGGAATGTTGTAAATATAGCATCACCTAATGGAGTTGCAATTCATCATCCTGCAGGAGATATTAAAAAGATTTCAACCTATACCTCCCCTTTAGTAGGGATGACAATTACTTCAGGTTCAACTCACACACATTGGAAAGCACAATGGGTACAAACTCAAACCAATTATGGAATAACAGAAGGAGGTTCATCAGGATGTCCAATATTTAATTCATCAAGTCAAATAGTAGGAACTCTTACTGGAGGAACATCTGCATGTAATGCTCCTGTTGCTGATAGGACTGATTATTTTGGCAAGATGTCTTATTCTTGGATTTCAAACGGTTCTTCAAGTCAATACCAACTTAAACCATGGTTAGATCCTCAAAATACAGGTCTAACTCAGTTTAGAGGTGATGATTACACAACCTACCTGACATCTCTTGATGGAGTAGATCAAACAAAGGAATCATATTCAAGAATATATCCTAATCCAGCTAAGAATGATATTAATATTATCTTAAGCCCACAAAAAAATCCAATTCAAATAACAATATACGATGAGTTATCAAGATTAATTTTAACTCAAACAATTCCTTCAAACACAAGTGAGTATTCAATAAATGCTAAAAACATAAATGCAGGATACTATATTGTTAAATTCAATTCCTTAGATAAATCTTGGACTGATAAATTAATTATTAGTCAATAAGAAAACAGCAAAGTAATGGAAGAAGAAGAACGTTTAGAAACAAATCCTCAGCTTGAATTAGCAAAGAAATATGTTGAACAAACTAATACTAATATCTTCCTTACTGGAAAAGCTGGAACAGGTAAAACTACATTTCTTAAAACACTAAGGAAAAACACATTTAAGAGAATGATTGTTGTTGCACCAACAGGAGTGGCAGCAATCAATGCTCAAGGAGTAACAATTCATTCTTTTTTTCAAATCAGCTTTGGTCCTTTTATAGAATCACGTCAGGGGGATAAAGCTAAGGGCAGTTTCTTTAAGTTCTCAAAACAAAAAAGAGAAATAATACGCACCTTAGACCTACTTGTTATTGATGAGATTTCAATGGTTAGGGCTGACCTTTTAGATGCAATTGACTACACCCTAAGACGTTTTAGAAAAGGCTCTGGTCATCTTCCTTTTGGAGGAGTTCAACTTTTGATGATT
>JAGNRX010000049.1 GCA_017988355.1 Bacteroidales bacterium
CCGATAAGGCTGTGGTAAACACTCAACCTTTCTTGGAGATTTATAATGACGATGTTAAGTGTGCTCATGGTGCAACGATTGGTCAGTTGGACGAGTCGGCTATGTTTTATATGAGAAGTCGTGGAATTTCGGAAAGAAGTGCAAGGATGTTACTTATGTTTGCTTTCTGCACCGAAATACTGTCTAAGTCTTCGATTGAGGAATTGGTTGAAACATTGCAAGACATCATCAAAAGACGTCTTCATGGAGAGCTTTCAAGTTGTGAGAACTGTGTTTTGTTATGCAGCACACCATGTGGAACATCAGATATTGACTTTGTCTAAACCGATAACTATGAATAGGTAAATGAAAGTTGCTTTATATGGCAGGAGTCCAAAGCAAGATGATATTGTTTATGTTCAACAACTTATTTCAGAGATTGAGCAAAGATATCCTTATGTCATTATTCATAATACATTCTACGAAAAGATAAAGGATAAGATAGTTTTTACTAAGCCTTATAAAACCTTTACCAACAAAGAAAACTTGGAAGTGGGCGTTGATATAATCTTTTCCTTAGGAGGAGATGGAACCTTGCTTGACACCCTACCAATTATGGGCAACTCCGATATACCAGTGCTTGGAATAAATATTGGTCATCTTGGATTTCTAACCTCTGTTGGCAGAGATGGCATTTCGACCCTCTTGGAGGAGTTGGAGGCTAAGAACTATAATGTTAGCAAAAGAACAATATTAAAGGTCGATGATAAGATTGAAGGAATAAAAGATAAGTATGCTTTAAATGATGTCTGTCTTCGCTCAGCTAAGGCGGGTGAGTTATTAGATATTTCAATATTTATAGACGATGAGTTTTTGGCAACCTATACGGCAGATGGAGTAATCATTACCACACCAACAGGTTCAACAGCCTATAATATGAGTGCAGGAGGACCAATAATCACTCCACAAACTCCTTGTATAGGTATAACCCCAATTTGTCCACATAACTTAACATTTAGACCAATCATTATTTCTGATACATCAAATATTAGATTAGAGGTTAAGGAGTCGAGGGAAGATATAATTATTTATATAGATTCACAGTGTACTACAGTAAAAGCACCATTTGATGTTGAGATTAAGAAAGCTAAGTTTGAGGCTAAGCTAATTAGAATGCAGAACCAGAGTTTCTTTGATGCAATAAGGAAGAAGCTTATGTGGGGAACATATATTAGGAGGGGATAACAATGAGAACAAAGCTAAAAAGAGGGATAAAGAAGTGGAAGAGGTTTTATCCTCAACTCAAACATAAGCACCGTTTGATAGTGATGGACTCAGAAAACTTTACTGAGAAATTCACCCTAAAACTAACGGCAGTTAATCTTTTTACCTTTGTGGGTTTAGGCATAATAGTCTTAATCCTACTTACAATTGTGCTAATTGCCTTTACTCCACTTAGGGAATATATACCTGGATACACAAATGAGAAGATGGAAAAGCAAGCATTTAGAAATGCAGAAAAGATTGATTCCCTAACAAAGGTTATCTCACAGCAGGAACTTATGCTAAATAATATAAGAATGGTTGTTTTGGGAGAAGATGTGCCGGAGCTTGGTTCACAAGTAATTGACAGCACTAAGAACTATGATAATATTCAACTCCAACGTTCAAAAGCGGATTCCTTGCTTAGGCTTTCTTTTGAATAAAAAAACAACAATCTAAGAATTAACTATTAGTTTAAACTAAAATATGGAAGAAAAAAGAGTTGCAATTATAGGTTCAACAGGTTCAATTGGTAAACAAACCTTAGATGTGATTAGACACCATAAGGATAGGTTTTCTGTTGAAGTTTTAACTGCAAACACTCAGGCAGACTTGCTTATTGAACAGGCTTTGGAGTTTGATCCTAACTGCGTTGTTATTGCAGATAAGAAGGAGTATTTGAAAGTTAAGGAAGCACTTTCTTCAACCGATATAAAGGTTTTTGCAGGCTCGGAGTCAATTGAAGATGTGGTTCAGATGGAAACTGTCGATATTGTTATGATGGCACTTGTTGGCTTTGCAGGACTTCGTCCAACCCTAAAGGCAATAGAGGCAAAGAAACCAATAGCACTTTCAAATAAAGAAACCCTTGTTGTGGCTGGAGAGATAGTAACCAGACTTGCAGCAGAAAATAATGTGCCAATACTTCCTGTGGACTCAGAGCATTCAGCAATCTTTCAGTGCCTGGCAGGAGAGTTCTACAATAAAATAGAGAAAATAATACTTACAGCATCAGGTGGCCCTTTTAGAGGCAAGACAAGAGATGAGCTAAGTAAGGTTACCATAAAACAAGCTCTAAATCATCCTAATTGGGTAATGGGTAAGAAAGTAACTATCGATTCAGCAACCCTTATGAATAAAGGCTTAGAGGTTATTGAAGCAAGGTGGTTATTTAATGTAGATGCAAAGAAAATAGAGGCTGTTGTTCATCCACAATCAATCGTTCACTCAATGGTTGAATTTGAAGATGGTTCGGTTAAGGCTCAATTAGGCTTAGCAGATATGAAACTGCCAATACAATATGCACTATCTTATCCAGAGCGTTTAAAGACAGATTTTCCTAAACTAAGTATATTCGATTTTCCTTCTCTTACATTTGAAAAGCCAGACTATGAAGCTTTTAGGTGTTTATCCTTAGCATATAAGGCAATTGAAAAAGGAGGAAACATTCCAACTATTATGAATGTAGCAAATGAAATTGCGGTTGAAAGTTTCTTAAAAGGGAATATAGGTTTCTTAGAGATTGCAAATGTTATTGAAGAGGCGATGGATAAATACAATTTTATTCTAAAACCAGACGTTAATAATCTTTTTGACACCGACACAGAGGTTAGAAGAGAATTAAGCTCGTTACTGTTGAAATAATTAACTAAAAATACAAAGACTTAAACTTAAAATAAACAATAAAAATAAACAATGAAAATATTAGCATTATTAGTATCATTATCGCTCTTAGTTTTTATCCATGAATTAGGACACTACCTATTTGCAAGACTTTTTAAGACAAGAGTTGATAAGTTCTACCTCTTCTTTAATCCCTATTTCTCAATCCTAAGAGCAAAGAAGGTTAAGGGGAAATGGAACTTGAGTTGGTTTTCTAAGAAATCTCCAGAGTGTTTTGAAACAGAACCAGACCATACCGAATGGGGAATTGGTTGGGTGCCTCTTGGTGGATATTGTGCAATATCAGGAATGATTGACGAAAACACAACATCTGCTGACCAGCTTTCTGAGAAGGTTAATCCTTGGGAATATCGCTCAAAACCAGCTTGGCAAAGACTACTTATTGTGCTTGGTGGCGTGATTATGAACTTCGTTGGTGCTCTTATTATTTTCTCAATGATGCTATTTACTTGGGGCAAGGAAACTCTTCCAATTCAAAATGCAACAATGGGTTACGACTATACAGACGTGGCTCTAAAGAATGGGTTCAAAAATGGAGATATAATCTTGGCTGTTAATTCAAAGCCTGTTTTTGAGATGCAAGATGCGGTTGAAAAACTACTATTAGATGAATCGCCTTCAGCAACAATTCAAAGAGGACTTGAAACAATTAAGATAGATCTTCCACAGGACTTTTCTAAGCAAATGATTGCTGCAAATGCTAAACTATTTGCTTCTCCTCGTTTTCCTTTTGTTATTGATAATTTTGCCATTGGCTCAATTGCTGAGAAATCAGGAATGGAAGTAGGAGATAGCATTGTCGGCATTAATGGAATAGCAACTCCAACCTTTACTGATTTTGTTGTAGAGATTGCAAAACACAAATCAAAGGAAGTAAATATTGATTTTTATCGTGGAAGTTCTCCTCGAACCATTGTTCTTGCTCTTGATGATAATGGAAAGATTGGTGCAGTTGCGAGAAGTCCTTATCTAATGTTTGCAACAAAAGAAATAAAATATGGTTTCTTTGAATCAATTCCAGCTGGTATTGCTCAAGGAACAGAGACCTTAGTTAATTATGTTAAGCAGTTTAAGTTTGTGTTTTCAAAAGAAGGTGCATCTCAACTTGGAGGGTTTGGAACAATTGGTAACCTATTCCCTGCATCTTGGAGCTGGCCTATATTTTGGCAAATGACTGCTTTTTTATCAATAATCCTTGCATTTATGAATATACTTCCTATCCCAGGACTTGATGGAGGACATGTTATGTTTACTCTTTGGGAAATGGTTACAAGAAGGAAACCTGGCGACAAATTCCTTGAAAGAGCTCAAATGGCAGGAATGATACTTCTTTTTGCACTTCTTATTTATGCAAATGGAAACGACTTAGTTAGATGGCTTGGTGGTAAATTTTAAATAAAACAAAACATTATGAGAGCAGTAATAGTTGGAACAGGATATGTAGGACTGGTAACAGGTACTTGTTTTGCCGAAATGGGTATTGATGTTATTTGTGTTGATATTGATAAAGATAAAATCGAGAACCTTAAGAAAGGAATATCTCCAATCTATGAACCGGGCTTAGATGAACTTATTGAAAAGAATGTTGCTAAGGGTAGGTTAGAGTTTTCAACTAAGCTTTCGGATTGTATTGAAGATGCTGATGTTATTTTCTCTGCCGTAGGCACTCCTCCTGATGAAGACGGTAGTGCTGACCTCAAATATGTTTTAGATGTTGCAAGAGAAATTGGCAAGAATATGAACCACTATTGTTTGGTTGTAACAAAGAGTACTGTACCTGTTGGAACTGCTAAAAAAGTTAAGAAAGCCATACAAGATGAATTAGATAAGAGGGGGAAGAAAATAGATTTCGATATAGCTTCAAACCCTGAATTCTTAAAAGAAGGTAATGCTGTTAGTGATTTTCTTTCTCCAGACAGAATTGTTGTGGGGCTTGAATCAAAGAGGGCAGAAGATATAATGAACCGCCTCTATAAGCCATTTACACTTAACGGACATAATGTTATTTATATGGATGTTCCTTCGGCAGAGATGACAAAATATGCTGCAAATGCAATGCTTGCTGTCAGAATCAGCTTTATGAACGAGATGGCTAACTTATGTGAAAAGGTTGGTGCAAATGTAAATATGGTTAGAAAAGGAATAGGAAGCGACCCAAGAATTGGTAGCAAGTTCCTTTATTCTGGCATAGGTTATGGAGGAAGTTGTTTTCCAAAAGATGTTAAGGCACTATATAAGACAGGACTTGAACACGATATTGAGCTAAAACTTGTTAAGGCTGCTGAGGAAAGAAATGATGAGCAGAAGCTTGTCCTTTTCAATAAACTAAAAGCAATTTACCCAGACCTTAGTGGTAAGACAATTGCTATTTGGGGACTTTCTTTTAAGCCAGAGACCGATGATATGAGAGAGGCTCCTTCACTTTATATCTTAAATGCTCTATCAAAACAAGGCTGTAAGATAAGGGTATATGACCCAATTGCTATGGAAGAGACCAAGAGAAGACTGGGCAATCTTCACTTAGAATATTGTCAAGATGAGTATGAGGTTGTTGAAAATGCAGATGCTCTACTGCTTTTGACCGAATGGAAGGAATTTCGTTTGCCTAAGTGGGACAGGGTTATTGAGAAAATGAATAAATTAATTCTCTTAGATGGTAGAAACATATATGATGGAAACGAAATGAGGTCACTGGGTTTTTACTACGAAGGAATAGGAACAAAATAAGATTATGAAAACAATATTAGTTACAGGAGGAAATGGTCAGTTAGGTAGCTCTTTAAAGTTAATAGCTAAAAACTACCCAGACTATCAATTAGAATTTACAGATTACCAAGATTTAGATGTCACCTCTCAAGATGATATCTCAAATTACTTAGATACAAAACCCTTTTCTGCTATAATTAATTGTGCAGCCTACACTGCGGTTGATAAGGCAGAAACAGATATAGAAAAGGCAAGAGAACTTAACTCTATGGCTCCTTTATATCTTGCTGTCGAGGCAGAGAAAAGAGAGATGGGACTAATCCATATCTCAACAGACTATGTTTTCAGCAACACAAAGAACACTCCAATACACCCATCAGACACAGATACTATTCCTAATTCAATTTATGGGGTGACTAAGCTTGAGGGTGAAGAAAATATTCAAAATAGTATATCCTGCTATGCAATTATTAGAACAGCGTGGTTATATTCTGAATTTGGGACAAACTTTGTTAAAACAATGATTAATATAGGTTCTAAGGCAAAGAACGTAAACGTGGTTTATGATCAGGTTGGAAGCCCTACTTATGCTCTTGATTTGGCAAAAGCAATAATGGTTATGTTGGATAAACTTGAACCATTTACCAAAGAAATACTTCACTATACTAACGAAGGGATATGTAGCTGGTATGATTTTGCAAAGAAGGTAATGGAGATAAAGAAATATAGCTGTAAGGTTAATCCTATTGTTTCTAATCAGTTTCCAACTCCTGCACAAAGACCATCTTATAGCGTTTTAGATAAACAACCAATCAAAGACCTTCTTTCAATAACTATTCCTCACTGGGAAGATAGTTTGAAAGAGTGTATGAAAAAGCTATAAGAGAACTTAGTTTCTTAGATAGGGTTTCCTTAAACAAATAAGCTAAATAGCACAAATAACCAGTGTGCTGATATTCCTGCAAACAATCCTCCAATTGTGTGAGCTATTATTGCTTTACCTGTAAGTTTTCTGTATCCAAGTGAGTCAAGCATTGCTGTGTGAGTGCTTAAGTATCCGCTCCAACACATTCCCATTGCTGTGAAAACTGCAATAGCATTTGCATCAATTAGTCCTGCTTCTTGAAACTTAGGAACCAAACCAAGTGCTGCACCAACTGCTCCAAGAGAAGTCATTGGGAAAGCAATTAGTTCAGGACTTGTAAATCCAAATAACCACTCAAAAACAAAGCCAATCTTTCCTGCAAGATGAGGTAGGATTGCTATTCCCTCATAAGCACTCCCTGTGAAACCAGCTTCTGAAGGTCCAAAGGTAAGCATCATAACAAAGGTTGAGATAATAAGAACACCAGGAATGATAGCAAGACCTAAATCAACACCAGTCTTTCCGCCATCAAGGACAGAGTTTAAAACTCTTAGGAAAACACTACCCTCTGATTTAAAAGATATACTTTGTTCATCACCATCATTATCATCACCCTCTGCAAGCTCAGGATAGGATTTAAGTATCATCTTTTGCATAATTCTTGTGGAGATTAAACTGCCAATAACGGCTCCAGCTAATCCAACCATTGCAGCAGAGGCAAATCCTCTTCCTGCCATAAATATAATAACAACTAATCCCATTCCAAAGGCAGTGCCAAAGTTTGTTAGGGATATCAACTGGTATTTCTTAAAGTATTGGCTAAAGTTTTTATCCTTAGCAAGTGTAATGATTGCAGGGTTGTCTGAAAGGAAGGTTAGTATTCCTCCTAAGGCAGCAACTCCTGGCAAATTATAAAGAGGTTTCATTAGTGGCTTTAAAGCAACTTCAATCAAACGAACAACACCAAACTCGGTTAATAGCTTACCTAAGGCACCTGACAAAACAGTAATACCCATAATATATAGGACAGTCTCCATTAGTAGGTGGTAAGATGTTTGCATTATGGTGTTTAGCATATTTGGCAGACCCATTGTGTTGCCAATATAACTAAAAACTCCGAAGAAGATAATAAGGAAAACAACCGCTTCAATCCTCCTTTTTGTTAAAAACTTTAATGATTTAAAATTCATATTCTATTTTTATATATAAATTATATACTAACTATCTTTCCAAAACCTTCATCTGCCAAGTCACTCCAAGATTAAATGTATTATATCTTGATTCGGCATTATTACTTGTCCAATATGCGTGAACCCTT
>JAGNRX010000260.1 GCA_017988355.1 Bacteroidales bacterium
ATTCCTTTGACGACACCAACTTACCCCTTTTAGCACGAGCATAATACTTTGTATGCTCAACACCATCTTTTGTCTTAAACTTTCTCTGACTTACCTTGTAGGAATAACTCATAAACTCTTTGTTTTAATAATTTATAATAAACACTCCATGCCTCTCCATTGCCAATGGAGAGGCTCTCTATTGGCAATATAACTATTCTCTATTGGCAATGGAGCACCTCTCCATTGGCAATGGAGAATCATGATTACAAAGATACAAAAAATTATAATGCAGATATAATTTGTCCTAATAAAGGTTTACAAAATTCAAGTTAAGACTAAATGGGATTTACATTTGCTTCCTCAATGCCTGATTTTAGTTTATATTATAGAAATAACACTATAAATAATTCTTAGTAAATTAGAGAAATTTAATTCTAAAGGTAAACGAAATATTTGACGGAAATTCTAAGCTTTTAATGGAGCTAGTGTTTCCCTAAATATAGATTTCAATAATTTACTATTAAAAAATAATGAATTAGCTTATATAATATGTATTCTATGGGTGGAAATCAAATTAGTTTTTGTATATTTGTGGCTTGAATAAATTTGTTTTTATGAGAAGATTATCATTTTTAGTAATTATTATTGCTTTTGCCTTCAATGGTTGTAAAACGATTAAGCCTGCTGATTTTCAACCCGATTATCAGAATGCAAACCTACTGCCTCGTCTTTCTATATGGTTTGACGTGCCTTCTTTTGAGAATGCTTATGGTGCTAATTCCTATTCGGAAGATGGCTCAACCGCTCCTGAATCTCCTTACGGTAAGGGTGTTTTTGAGGTTGATGCTAAAACAAAAATCTATACTGCAGAAAAAAGAATACAGGATGCTTCTAACCTTTGGGTGAATGATATGAATAATAATATTATGGATCCTTCTGGAAAGAGAAACGGCAATATTGTTCTTAGGATTGGTAAAGCATATAATAAGAATAACTATAAGTGGAGCTGGCTTTCTGGCTTCACGGTGGGGGTATTAAATGCTTTCGGTATGCCTATGACTTCAAATAAGACTGAACTTGAGGTTATTGTTGAAATTTACGACCTTAGGAATAACTTAGTTGCAAGATATACTGAACGTGGTACTGCGAAAACTTATATGGCTGCTTATCATGGCTATTATGAGTTTCAAAGAAAAGCGGCTCAAGAGGCTTTGGAAGATGGATTAATTAAGATTAAAGAGTTAATTCAAAAGGATTTTGCTGTTATTAATGCTAAACTACGCTAAGATTATTTTTAAATTCCTAACTTAAGATAAGGCTATGAAAGACGTTATTATTCGCAATGCAAACGAAAACGACACTCCTCTAATACTTAGTTTTATTAAGCAATTATCTGTTTATGAGAAACTGCCTCATGAGGTTAGTGCTACGGTTGAAATTCTTCATAATTCTTTGTTTGTTGAGAAAAATGCTAAGGTTGTCTTTATTCTTGAGGATGGAAAAGAGGTTGGTTTGGCACTTTATTTCTATAATTTTTCAACATTTACAGGTAAGAAGGGTTTATACTTAGAAGACTTATTTGTTTTGGAAGAATATAGAGGTAAGGGATATGGAAAAAAGCTACTTGCTTATCTTGCAGATATTGCTATTAAAGAAGATTGTTCACGTTTTGAATGGATTGTTTTAGATTGGAACACGCCTTCAATAGAGTTTTATAAATCGCTTAAGGCTTTTCCTTTAAGTGATTGGACTGTTTTTAGATTGCAGAAAGAAGATTTAACTAATTTAGCTAAACAGAATAAACTTTGAGGCTAATAATTGAATTATTATATGATTTGTGGGAAAACTTAAATTGTTTTTTATCGTTCTTGTCCTAACTTTTTATCCGATTATTTCTTTCGGACAAGATGTCCACTTTTCAAGTTTTAATGCCAATCCAATGATGCTTAACCCTGCAAACACTGCCTTTGGTGGCAATGTGTTTAGGGCTGGGACAATGTATAGGAACCAATGGGAAACTCTTTCTAAAGGTTATAATTCATATTTATTTACTGCCGAAGCTTTAGCCTATAAGAATAGGGTCAGGCGTGATGGAATTGGAATAGGTATTAATTTTTTGGCCGATGTTGCAGGCTCTCTATCCTATGGACAACAATCGCTTGGGCTTTCTCTCTCCTACTTTAAAGCAATTAACCAAAACAAAGAACATTATATTTCATTTGGTATTATTGGAAGCACTTCTTCATGGGGTTATAATCAAGCAAATTCAATTTTCGGGAGGGAGCCAGAGGACAATGAGGGCATTCTTCTAAACCAAATAAGAACTTTTGATTTTGGTCTTGGTGCTCACTGGCAAATAAAAGCAAATGAAACACATAGTTTTCAAGCAGGTACTTCTCTACTTCATATTAACCAACCAAGCTTGTCCTATTACGAAAATACAGATATTGTTCTACCAATAAGGTTTAATGCTTATGTTTCTGATCTTATTGCAATTAATGACGACAATTCAATTAGTCCAACCATATTCTTTCAAAATC
>JAGNRX010000261.1 GCA_017988355.1 Bacteroidales bacterium
ATCTAATTCTGTAATAGAATGATGATACTGGAAGCCTAAACCTAAGTGCTTTGAAGAGAACTGAAACAATAATAGTGCAGGAACTTTTATATATTCTGATTCGAAAAAAAAGAGCCCATCATTACCATATAAGACACCGGTATTGACTCCAAGTAAATCTGTAAATGAATATCCAAAATAAGCTCCAGCATTAATTCCCATAGCATATCCCCCAAAGTCTCCACCTCCAGTTCTGAATCCAGCAGTCCATGAAAGATGGGGACCAAAAGACCATTGCCCAGCTGCGTAATCGTTGTCTTGTGCCTTTAGGTTAAGCCCTAATGCTAAAAATAGAAGTAAAACACTCGTAAATTTTAATTTTCTCATATCAATATTTATTTATAATTATATTTCATAAAACTAAATCCTTTTACATTCCCACCACTAACGATAAGTTCATTATTTGAATTTATGAAGCTGGTATAAGGAGAGAACATTCTTTTATCTTTTTTCATAGAAAACAGCTTATTGACTTTTGGTTTACCTGATTCGTCAATTTTCAGCATTACTGAGTGATAGTATTTACTACCTTTTGCATCTGATACGTGTGCATAATTAATACCATCATCAACTAAATCATCTAAAGCTATGTTATTATTGTAAATTGCATAAAAATCACTCTCATTAGTAAAGTAGTAAGGCGTTTCAAAATAACCATGGCTGAGGTCTTTATTTGTTGAGAAGTTCATACATCTTGAAATATAAGTCTTAGTAAGGACTTGGTTATCCTCTGGACTTAATACAACAAAAGTTATTTCAGAATTTGTATAACTATAACTTGAAGCCGAACCAGCAATATATCTCATAGACTTTTTGTTTTCAATAGGAAGAACTAAGTTCCCATTTTCCAATTGATAAAACTTAGATAAAGTCCAATTAAAACTATCTTCTTCTCCATCGTAAACCTTAAACTTATAAGTACTTATTATATCTTCTTTCTCTATATCCAATTTATATGTGTTTATATCATTGTCTTGTAGAGTTGCAAGGAAGATAGTATTAGAATCAATGACGTGAAAGCTCATACTTGATATGCTTTTATCCAAATCAGCATTAAATTCAAACTCCTTACCACCAGAATCATCATTCTTAATCACAACTAATTTATAATCGTATATTCCATTAGCAACAGGTATTTTGTTGCTTGCATAAAGGTAAACCTCGCCTGAGTTCTCAATATGGAAGTCGTGGATATTCAAAGTCCCCTCAAAATCATTATCGAACTTATTTGTCCAAAGCAAAGTGTTGTCATATTCAAATACATTCATTTGCAAATAACCCTTACTTGTCTTTTTATCAACTGCTAAGTAGTTCAAACAATACTTAGACTTATCTTTCGATTCTGCATAATAGATAATAACCTTATCACTTTTCTCTATCTCAAATTGAACCAAAACCTTAGACTCTCCCTTAGACTCTTTTAAGGTCTTTATATCAAAAACAATATTCTCAACTATATAACTCTTTTTCTCATATTCCTTAACTAATAGATTTATTCTATCATCCTTAATAAAAGCTTTCAAGACTTCAGTATCATCAAAGACCACAACCTCACTTGTCTCTGCAAGTTCATTCTTTGAATTAGTCTTAAAAAAATAAACCTCAAGACTTGAAGAAAACATATTAGCATTATTTGAAAAGGAGATAAAATAATTATTATCATTTACTGAGCCAAGATATTCCACAACCTCTTTAGCATTATTTGTTTTAATAGGTGTGCTCCAACTAATGTCCTGTGCATTTAAAAAGAGAGATAAAAGAAGGAAGAGATAAAAGAAAGTAATTTTTTTCATATTAAATCGAGTTAAGTTTATTTTGCTTAGAAAGGAAGGATACCTATATTTAGATTAATCCCTATCATATATGCTTTTCTTAGTTTAGTCTCTGCATACTCTGGAAGGGTTAGATCGTCAAATCCAATAGAACCCCAACCCTTAGTAGTAAGTCCAAATGAACATCCAGCCCCTATTTCTAAGTAATCATTTAAGAAAAAGACCTTACCATACTCAACCTTAAAACCTAAGGAATAAGATTTATCGCTAAACTCTCTTGGGACAAATTCATAGTTATGGGTATTATTATTATAGACTTCTTCTTTCCATATTAGGTTAGGCGTATAGGTCAAATAATCTACTTGGAACTTATAGTAGTATCCAAGTGGTGCAATTGCCTTATAGGACTTCAAAAATAATGAGTAACCAATTACATCCAAAGTTCCTAAGTTTGGGAAACTATAACTGTAACTTTCTTTACGTTCAAACTTTGTCTTCATAAAACTCATCCCCACTCCAAGGCTAAAGCTTTTTGATACCACAAATTCAAGACTAGGATTTAATGAGTAATCAAACATCAAAGCACCAGTTTCTCCTTGACTATTTGGGGAGAATAGTGCAGGAATAATATCTGCTCCTAAGGAAAACAAAAACCTCTTGCCTTGATAACCATATTGATTATAGGAACTGCTTTGGTCATTGATTGTT
>JAGNRX010000262.1 GCA_017988355.1 Bacteroidales bacterium
TCATAAGGTCTTCCTTCAATAATGCCAACAACAGCAATCCATTTCTCTTTATCGTTTTGAAATCTAATAACATCTGCTTCAAGTTTCTTAGGTCTCTTAGGAGCTTGTGTTTCTGTAAAGGCAGATTCTTTTGACTCAGAATTAGAAATCAAAACCCCCTCACGAGACCCTTCACGATAAATTGTCATTCCCTTACATCCACATTCCCAAGCAGTTTGATAAATCTGACTTACAATCTCTTCAGGTGTTTCCTTAGGAATATTAACAGTAACACTTATTGAATGGTCAACCCATTTCTGAACTTCGCCTTGCATTTTCACCTTCTTAACCCAGTCAATATCGTTTGCAGTTGCTTTATGATATGGAGATTTAGTAATAAGTTCATCCAATTCTTCTTGAGAATAGTTTTGTGTTATCTCGTTAATATCATAACCATTAATGACTGCCCAGTCTGCAAACCTATGGTGGAAAACAGTGTATTCCTCCCAAGCTTGTCCTTCGCTATCAACAAAGTTTGTTTTATCAGAACCATCATTATGATTTACTTTTCTTCTTCTCTTGTATGCTATTTGGAAAGCTGGTTCAATACCAGAGGTTGTTTGAGTGCAGATACTAACACTCCCTGTTGGTGCAATGGTCAGAAGAGCTATGTTTCTTCTTCCATATTTTACCATATCCTCATAAACCTTTGGCTCAGCTTCCTTAATACGATTTATTAGAGGATTGTTTACTTCCAATTTATAATTATAAAGAGGGAAAGCTCCTCTTTCTTTAGCCATTTCAACACTTGAAGCATAAGCAGAGCAAGCTAATTCTTTCTGAACCTTTGCTGCAAATTCATTAGCCTTATCTGTTCCATAACGAAGGTTAAGAGCAGCTAACATATCTCCCTCAGCAGTTATACCAAAGCCTGTTCTTCTTCCCTCTAAACATTTAAGTTTAATATTAAGCCAAAGATTTCTTTCAACTCTTTTAATTTCTTCTTCTTCTGGATCTTTTTCAATCTTAGCCAGAACCTTATCAATCTTCTCTAATTCCAAATCAATTAAGTCATCCATTAACCTTTGTCCCTTACGAACATGGTCTTTGAATAATTCAAAATTAAATTCAGCCTTATTTGTAAAAGGATTCTCAACGTAAGAATAAAGGTTTATTGCAAGCAAACGGCAACTATCATAAGGACAAAGAGGGATTTCTCCACAAGGATTTGTTGAAACTGTTTTAAATCCATAGTCAGAATAACAGTCAGGAACAGATTCCCTAATCACTGTATCCCAAAACAAGACACCTGGCTCGGCACTCTTCCAAGCATTATGAATGATTTTATTCCATAAAGCCCTTGCATCAATTTCTTTTACAACCTTAGAGTTTTCTCCTTCAATAGGGAAACGTTGTTTATATGGCTTACCACTTGCAACACATCTCATAAATTCATCGTCAATCTTAACCGAAACATTTGCTCCTGTTATCTTCCCTTGTTCCAACTTTGCATCAATGAACTCTTCTGCATCAGGATGTTTAACTGAAATAGAAAGCATTAAAGCTCCTCTTCGACCTCCTTGTGCAACCTCTCTTGTCGTATTGGAATATCTCTCCATAAAAGGAACTATTCCTGTTGAGGTAAGGGCAGAGTTTTTAACTGGAGATGATTTTGGCCTAATATGAGAAAGGTCATGACCAACTCCACCTCTACGTTTCATTAATTGAACCTGTTCTTCGTCAATTTTCAAAATACCACCATAGGAATCTGAATCGCCAGAGTTACCAATAACAAAGCAATTAGATAATGAAACAATTTGAAAATCATTACCAATTCCCGACATTGGACTTCCTTGAGGTACAATATATTTAAAATCCTTCATTAACCCAAAAATCTCTTCTTTTTTCATTGGGTTAGGATATTTTTCTTCAATTCGAGCAAATTCTGAGGCTAACCTATTATGCATATCATCAGGATTTAGCTCATAAATTTGATCTCCATCACGCAAAGCATATTTATTCATCCATACATCTGCTGCCAATGAATCTCCTGCAAAATATTCAGTAGATGATTTTAAGATTTCTTCTCTTGTATATGCTTTAATCGCCATTTCTTTTCCCGTTTTATTGTTTTGTTTACTCATTTCGTTCTTAGACTTAATAACAGAAGAGGGTTCTACTTCCTCTTGCAAAGATGTGCTCTTAGAATTAGGCTCCTTATTATTATCAGTCTGGTTTTCAACCATAGAAAATAAATCTATAGACATAATAGTTCAATTTTTTATGTTCTGCGAAATTACAAAAACAATCCTAATATAACGGCACCTCTTTTGAATTTTAAATTGAAGTTTTCAACAATTGAATGTTATTAAAGTCCCAAAGCTCTTATTCTACGTACATTTTAGTGGGTTGTTTTTTATTAATCTGTGAATAAATATGTTTTGCAGTTGAATAGAAACATCCTATCTTTGCATAATAGAAATAACGAAAAACACTTAACGATGAAGAAGATTCAAATGGTTGATCTTAAAACTCAATAC
>JAGNRX010000263.1 GCA_017988355.1 Bacteroidales bacterium
TACCAATCCCAACCATAACGGTATTGATTGTTTCTATTAATAACCCTTTTTTCTGATTCTAATGTATTATATAATCCTGATTCATAATTTAATCTATCAATAGAAGGTTCTATAATTAATTTTATATCATTATTCCCTAATTTGAGAAATGGTTTTATATTGAATTTGTATGTATAGAATTCATTATAAGTACTGTCAATAAAGATATTATTAATATAAAGTTTAGAAAATGTATTAACACCTTCAAGTATAATATTAATATTGTTAGATTTAAAATTTTCTTCACTCAGAATGAACTTTGAATTAAACTCCCATGAGCAAGAATCTATCCATTTTAGATTCTCTTCATTTGAGTTTTTGAAAGGATAAGGAATAACGCCATTAGTATTTAATATTTTGTATATATCGTTTTGGGAAATAAAAATACTATCTAAATTTACATTCTTATTGTTTGTTAAAGACCAGTAATCTAGTTCTATGTTTTTAATTGTATCATCTTTAATAAACTGTGCAAAACTTGACTGACAAATAAATAATGCAAATAAAAGACTAAGTAATAACTTCTTCATATATAATTAGTTTTCTTAGAAGGGTAGGGCAGCCGCTCCAAGAATTGCAGCATTGTTTTCGTCAAGGTCAGATAGTTTAAGTTCTATCTTATTCTTAAAGACAACAAATAGGCTTTCTTCAAAGTATTTCTTAAGTGGAATCATTAGCAAGTCCCCTGCTTTTGTTAGTCCGCCAAATAAGAATATCTTTTCTGGGGATGTTATTGCTACTGCATTTGCCATTCCAATTGCAAGCATCTTTGCTGTTATATCAAAACACTTAATTGCTAATTCATCTCCTTGGCTTGCTGCTTCAAAAATCGCTTTTCCTCCAATTGTTTCTTCTGGGAGGCTTCTTAAAGTTGAATTTGTAACAGTTTCTCTTATTAGTTCTAAGGCAGTTTTCTTTATTCCCGTAACTGAAGAATAGGTTTCAACACAGCCTCTTCTGCCACAACCACAGAGTCTTCCTTCAGGTTGAACAATTGTATGACCGACCTCACCTGCAAAACCATCGTGTCCATAAACTACTTTACCATCAACCACAATTCCACTTCCAACTCCTGTTCCTAAGGTTATCATTAAGAAGTTCTTCACATTCTTAGCTCCTCCATAAATCATTTCCCCAATTGCAGCAGCATTTGCATCATTTGTTAGGGTTACCTTTAATGGAAATCCTTTTTCAATTAATCTACTTTCTATATATTCCTTAACAGGCACAATTCCTCTAAAATTTAAATTTGGAGCATGTTCAATTGTTCCATTATAGTAGTTCCCATTAGGTGCTCCTATACCGATGCCTTGGATTAAATCCTTATTAGGGCATTTCTCTATTAAGTGTAGAATATTCTTGGTAACTTCGTTAAGGTATATTTCATAATCGAAATAATCCTTAGTACTTATTGATAGACTTTCAATTATCTTTCCTTCATTATCAACAAGTCCAAAACCTGTATTAGTTCCTCCAATATCTATACCTATTGAATACTTTTTCATTTCAATTTTTATTTAATAAGGTCTTTCATATTATAAAATCCTTTTTTTCCTTTCATAAATTCAGCTGCTAAAATAGAGCCTAATGCCAAGCCTGTTCTATTATGAGCTTGATGAGTTATTATTATATCATCAACCTCTGACGAGTAAGTTATGGTGTGAGTTCCAGGAACCTGTCCAATTCTTTCAGATTTAATATTTAATGAATTAGCTTCTTCTTTCTCAGAATCAAGAATCCATTTAGTTTTTCTATCTAAGTTATCAATTATAGTTTCTGCCAGAGTTATTGCTGTACCGCTTGGTGCATCAAGCTTCTGTATATGATGTATTTCCTCAATTGAAACATCATAGGAGGGTTGGTTATTCATAAGTTTTGATAACTCTTCATTAACCTTATTGAAGATAAACATACCAATACTAAAGTTTGAAGCAACAAATAACCCTCTTTGTTCTTTTTCTGCTAGCTCCTTCAATTCACTTAGTCTTCCGTACCATCCTGTCGTTCCAACAACAACTGGAATATGACGATTAAAACATTCTATAATATTATCAACAACAATATAAGGAGTGGAGAAATCAATAGCAACATCAATCTTTGTTTCATCCAATTGTTCCCAATCCTCTTCTTTATCAATAATATAAGTAATGCTGTGATTTCTTTGAAGGGCGATTTCTTTAATAATCTTACCCATCTTTCCATATCCAATTAGAAGAATATTCATAGTATATTTGTGTTTTTATGTTTAGCAAATTTACAAAAACAAATACGATAAACAATGCTTGTCGTATTATTTTCTTATTTCAATTAATTTTATCTCAACTCTCCTCTCGAACATAGCGTCTATATTATAGATTAATCTCCTACGTTCAATAATGCTTTTATGATTTCCTGACTTACTTCCAATCTTACCCATCGGTAGAGTTTTAATGTTTAAGTAAGGAATATTATCACTAGCTTTTGATGTTAGATAGTA
>JAGNRX010000050.1 GCA_017988355.1 Bacteroidales bacterium
ATTATAGAGATAACTCTAACGGAGCTCTTAATATGGAGATAGATGTTGTTGGACCAATTACTCTTCCAAACACATCATCATACTATGCACATAATCAAATGGCATCTTTAGTTTCCTCAGCATTGGCAGGAGTTGATCCTACTATTGATTTTTCTCAATATTTGAATGGAGAATCAAAAGTTTCTAATATACACTTTGTTTTTGCAGGAAGATCACAAGCAGCAACAGGAAATACAGATGAAATATGGCCTCATAAATCAACCATATCAAATAATATTATTAAAGACGGAGTTCGTTTTTCATCCTACTCTTGTTCTTCAGAAAAGAAATCTTCAACTCAAATAGACGGAATTGGAGTTATGTGTCACGAAATGGGTCACTCCCTAGGACTAATGGACCTTTATGATACCGATTATGGTGGAACTAACGGAACAGCTTTCACTCCAGGTTCATGGTGTTTGATGGATGGAGGAAGTTATAATAATAATAGCAATACACCTCCTTTTTTAAATGCTTGGGAAAGAAAAATCTTAGGCTGGGGAAATCCAATCATTCTTTCTTCATCATCAACAGGCGTATTACCTGCAATAGCAGATACACTAAAGTCTTATAGAATTGATATTAACACCAATGAATACTTCCTATTAGAACACAGAATGCAAAAGAGCTGGGATGCTTTCGTACCAGGAAATGGTTTGATTATCTACCATGCTGATAAGCGTTTCTTAGAAAATACAAATTCTTTCTACTATAATGAGATAAATGCTGACTCTCTAAATAGAGGATTTTATATTGAGGTATCAACAGGTAATGTTTCTCAAAGCTCAAGCCCTTATGCTCCATTTGCGGGATTAAGTGGTCAGGCTTATTTTACAAACGAATCAAATCCTCAGTCTTTAACAAAAAATGGTAACTTAACAAATAAACCAATAACTCATATAGAGTATATTAATGACTCTACAATTAGCTTTAACTTCCTTTCAAATCTTCCACAAGTAATAACTAAACCAGTTGATTATGCAACAATACGTGGAACCTCTGCAACCGTTAATGGAGCAATGGTTTATATGGGTAATGGTCAAGTTATAGAAAAAGGGATGTATTGGCATACTGATGCAGATAGTGTTAATTCATTATCTGGCAATAAGGTTCTTTCAAATTCATTAGACTCTTTAATAACTACCAATTTAACAAATCTTCCTGCAAGTTCATCAATTTACTATAAGGCTTTTGTCTCTAATATTGCTGGAGAGTCTATAGCAAATCAAACTTTGAGTTTCAATACAACAGATGGATTAGGAACTGTTATGACTTCAAATCCAAATTCAGTTGGCAATAACTCTGCTCAATTAAATGGTTCAATCCTAACTCTTGGAGATGGATATATGATTGAAAGAGGCTTTGTTTACACAACAGATGGAACAAATCTTCCCCTAATTTCAGATAATGTTGTTACCCTAAGTGACACAGCAATTGGAGCATACTCATATAATCTTCAAGGTCTAACAGAACAAACAACTTATTATTACAGAGCATACCTCTTAACCTCTATTGGCATAAAATATGGTTCAAGAAGATCCTTTACCACAACATTCCCAGAAATTTTAAGCAATGTTATTTCAGATAACCAATCATTTTGTGGGCAAGGAACTCCTCAACTAATCGTAGGTCAGGTGCCAAGTGGAGGATACGGAAACTTTACATATCTATGGGAACAAAAGGTTAGAAATGAAGCTTGGGTTCTTGCAAGTCAAACTAATAATCAAATAAGCTACCAACCAGAAACCTTATCAGACAGCACATCTTACCGTAGAATAGTAATTTCTAATTCCATCAAAGACACTTCAAATATTGTATTAATCAATATCAGAAACTCATGGGGAGGAACTCTTAGTTCTCCAAATGACACAATTAATCAAGAGGCTTCAACAGGTGCAATTCGTCTAACAAATCATGTTGGAACAATTAAGAACTGGGAAAGAAAGAAAGATGGTGGAGAGTGGGCAGTTATAGACCATACAACATCTCAGCTTTCTCAAGTATTAGACACAAGCGGATTATATACTTATAGAGTAAAGGTTCAAAAAGATTTATGTCCTGAAGTTTATTCTCAAGAAAGACAACTATTTGTTAAGTCATTACTAGGACTAACAGACATTGACTTCAAAATCGATATGAAGATTTACCCTAACCCAACAAGAGGAAATATTACAATAGTTTCATCATACATTAACCCTGTTCAGCTAAGAATAGTTAATAGCCTAGGTCAAATCCTTAGAATGGAAACAACATCAATCAGCAATAAGACATTGGATTTAAGTAATTTTGAAAGTGGAATATATCTAATAACAATTGCTTCAGAAGGGAAACAATCAACAAAGAGCATAATTATTAATAAATAAAAACATATAGTATGAATCAAGTAATTAATACAGAGAAAGCTCCTAAAGCAATTGGACCTTACAGTCAAGCAATTAAAACAGGAAATGGATTTTTGTTTATTTCTGGACAACTACCAATGAACCGTGAAACAGGCATAATGGCAGAAGGAATAGTTGCTCAAACAGAGCAAGTTCTTGAAAATATTAAAGCTATCCTTAACGAGGCTGGTTATGACTTTAAGGATGTTGTGAAAAGCAATTGTCTGCTTGATTCAATGGATGATTTTTCAGCAATGAATGAAGTTTATGGCAAATACTATACCGAAATTCTTCCAGCAAGAGCAGCTTTTGCAGTTGTAAAGCTTCCAATGGGAGTATTAATTGAAATAGAAACAATAGCATATAAAGCAGAATAGTAATCTATTTTTCTAAAAAGCCTAAGAAGAAGTAATCAATATAATTTGGTTACTTCTTCTTTTTCTTAAACCAAAATGAATCAAAGAAAGGATTTGCTGAATCAAAGAAAGGATTTGCTGAATCAAAGAAAGGATTTTTTAAATCAGCGTTTCATCCTTTTCTTTTTTTATTATGCAATAATGAGAACTTATTAGAGTTTTGTACGTATAAGTATTAGAAGTTTATTTATGGAGAAAAACAAAGAAAGAGTAGGTCTTCTTTTCGGGAGTTTCAACCCTATACATATAGGACACCTTATAATTGCAAACTATATTGTTGAAAACACCAATATAAATAAGATTTGGTTTGTTGTCTCTCCACATAATCCACTTAAAAACTCAAAAGACCTTTTAGAAGAGAGCTTAAGATATAAACTAGTTAAGCTTGCAATCAAAAAAAATAAAAACTTTAAAGCATCAGACCTTGAGTTTGGAATGGAAAAGCCTTCCTACACCATTAAAACTCTTAGATATTTAAAATCAAAGTATAAAACAAGAGAATTTGTTTTAATAATTGGAGAAGACAATCTTGATAGCTTTGAAAAATGGAAAGACTATAAAGAAATATTAAGCTCATACGAGATAATGGTTTATCCAAGAGCAAACATAAGAACAGATAAATTTTCAGACAATAGAAACATATATAGAGTTAAAGCTCCACAAATTGAAATTTCATCAACTCAAATAAGAGAAAATATAAGACAAAATAAATCGAATGCTTATCTGTTGCCAGAGGCAGTAAGGAAGGAAATAAATAATAATAATTATTATTGTAACTCTCAAGACTAAGATTCGTATTATAAATTAGTTTACAAAGAAAATAATAAAACATATATAAATGAGACAGTTAAAAATTACAAAGCAGCTTACAAATCGAGAAATTACATCTTTAGATAAATATCTACAAGAGATAGGTCGTCTTGAGATGATTTCGCCAGAGGAAGAGGTTTTGTTGGCACAAAAAATCAAACAAGGAGATCAATTAGCATTAGAAAAACTAACAAAAGCCAATCTCCGTTTTGTTGTTTCTGTTTCCAAACAATACCAAAACCAAGGAATGAGTCTTCCTGACCTTATCAACGAAGGGAACTTAGGACTTATTAAGGCAGCACAGCGTTTTGACGAAACCAGAGGATTTAAGTTTATTTCCTATGCAGTTTGGTGGATTCGTCAATCAATTCTCCAAGCTCTTGCAGAACAAAGTAGGATTGTTCGTCTTCCTCTAAACAAAATTGGATCACTAAACAAAATCAACAAAGCTTATGCAAAGCTAGAACAAGAATATGAAAGGACTCCAAACCCTGAAGAAGTAGCATTGGAACTAGATTTAACCGATCAAGAAGTTAGAGAAAGTCTTCGCCATAGTGGAAAGCACCTATCGATGGATGCACCACTTGCAAGCGATGAAGACAATACCATGTATGACTTTATGAGAAGTGAGGAAACAACAACTCCAGAGGCAGACCTTTTATATGAAAGTTTAAGAATAGAAATCAATAGAGCAATTTCAACCCTTACTCCAAAAGAAGCAGATATTTTAAAAATGTTCTTTGGATTAGAGGGCTATCCTCCAATGACCTTAGATGAAATTGGAGAACAGTTTGACCTAACTCGTGAAAGAGTGCGTCAGATTAAGGAAAAAGCAATCAAAAGACTGCAAAAGCCTGCTCGTAAGGAAATGCTAAAGTCCTATCTTGGATAATAGCGTTTCTTAGAAAGCAAATAACAAATGATAATCAAGTCGCCTTTAGAAATAGAGGCGACTTTTTTGTTTTCAAAACTAAAAAATTGGAAATAGTCTATGGAAATCAGAAATTAATTGTATTTTTGTCATATTAAAAACACAAAATCAAATATTATATGTCAAAAAAAGTACTTTGCTTAGGTAATGCCTTAGTAGATATAATCACTCAACTGGATTCAGATACCACACTTGAAAACCTAAGCCTTCCAAAGGCGAGCATGCAATTAGTAGATCAAGAACTCCTAAAATCAATTCAAGAATCAACCTCTAACCTTCCCTCAACCCTTCAAACCGGAGGCTCAGCAGCCAACACTGCAAATGGGATAGCAAATCTTGGAATAGATTCAGGCTATATTGGAATGGTAGGCGAAGATGAGCTTGGAGAGTTTTATGCAAAAGACATGTTAGATAACTCAATTGAACCAAAATTCTTTAAAAGCAAGACCACACAAACAGGAAGAGCAATTGCACTTATCTCACAAGATGGAGAAAGAACCTTTGCAACATATCTTGGAGCAGCAATTGAACTTAGTGCAGAGCTATTAAGAAAAGAATTATTTGAAGGTTACGATTACTTTCACATCGAGGGCTACCTAATAGTAAATAACGCATTAATTAAAAGAGCAATAGAACTAGCAAAACAAGAAGGCTTGAAAGTATCTATTGACTTTGCAAGTTATAATGTTGTTGAGGATAACCTTGAATTCTTAAAAGATATACTAAGGAATGTAGATATAATATTTGCAAACGAAGAAGAAGCAAAGTCTTTCACACAACAAGAACCCCTATCAGCACTTATCACAATTTCAGAGTACTGCGAAATAGCAATTGTTAAGATAGGAGAGAAGGGCTCACTAATTAAATCAAAAGAGAAGGAATATATAATTTCTTCATCAAAGAGAGCAAAAGTTGATACCACAGGAGCAGGCGATATGTATGCAGCAGGATTTCTTGCAGGACTATGCCTTGGAAAAGACTTAGAGCATTGCGGAAAGATGGGTAGCATTTTAGCTGGCAACGTTGTCGAAGTTTACGGAGCAAAGATGGATCAAGAGCGTTGGAATAAAATAAAAGAAGAAATAAAGGCTCTATAAATAATACTTTAATTGAGCTCTAAAAAATATAATTAAAAAATATGAAACGATTATTACACATTTTAATCTTAGGTTTCCTTATCCTAAGCTCACAAACTTCATTTGCACAGTGGACAGGAAACGGAACGATAGCTAATCCTTATCAAATCACCGACACAACAGGTCTAAGGCTATTATCAAATAGTGTTAGAACAGGAAGTCAGTTCAACAATGTTCATTTTATTCTTATAAATAACCTTGATTTAACAGGGTTCAATAACTTCACTCCAATTGGAGGATGGAACTCAACAGGTAGTTCGAGTTCGGGAACAAATCTATTTAATGGAATATTTGATGGGAATGGGAAAGTCATAAGCAATCTAACTATCTTAAAAGACTCTACATCTTCCAACAATACCTATGTAGCATTATTTGGAAGAATAGGAGCCAGTGGACTTGTTAAAAACTTAGGACTGCATAATGCCAGAGTTAGAGGCTATACAAATGTTGCGGCACTATGCGGAAGACTACAAGATGGAACGATAGAAAATTGTTTTTCAACAGGACTTATTGGAGCTTATAGTTCAGTTGGTGGCTTAGTTGGTTACAGTGACGGAGGCATAGTTAGAAACTGCTATTCAACAGCTAATGTTTATGGAGTAATAGAAGTTGGTGGCTTTGCAGGAATATTAGATTATGCTGACACACAACACTGCTACTGTTCTGGAAATGTATCTGGAAACCTTACAACTTGTGCCTTTGCAAATGCAACTTGGGGAGTTAATTTCTTTCAATACAGTATGGCAGAATCCGTCTTAAGAGGAAGTTCGGGTAATAATGCGGGCTTTACATTAACCTTCAATCAAATGACAGATGGCACCCTACTTAATAATCTTAACACTGGCTTAAATCCTCCTATGTTTAAATCTGACATTTCAATGATTAATAATGGTTTTCCTATATTAATTTGGCAGTACACAGCTCATATTATGACAAAAGAAGTCAGTAATATTACAGAAACATCAGCTAAATTAAATGGATTAATCATTGAAACAGGAGTTACATTTGATTCAATAGGGTTTTATTATAGAGAACCAGTTTTAGATTCACTAACAACAAATACATGGAGAACAATAATTGGTAATTATACTGGAAATATGAATGTCTCAATAAACCTAACAGGACTTAACCCTAATACAAACTACGAATTTAAGGCTTATATGGCTAAGGATACTAACCTATATTTTGGAGATATTCTTAATTTTAAAACCCTTAACCTGCCAGTTGAAGTCTCAACAGATTCAGTTTCTTTTGTCTCAAACACATCCGCTAAACTATATGGCTATGCAAATGTAGGCACATATAACTTAGTTTCAAGAGGATTTGAGTACAAAAAAAGGAGTGACCAAGACTTTATTACCGTATTAAACATAGGAACATCTGACAGCTTAGAAGCAATAATAACAGACCTATCACTAAATACCTACTATACATTTAGAACCTTTATTGAATCAGAACAAGGAAAAGAATATGGAGAAAACATAACCTTTATAATGCTTGAAGCAGGTTTAGTTAGAGAATCTGAAAATCAAATCAATGTTTCCCTATATCCAAACCCAACAAATAATCAATCAAAACTTCAAATCTCAGGCATAAACACCCAAACAAGACTAACAATAATTGATATACAAGGCAGAATAATCAAAAAAGAACTAATCAAACCAACTAACAATTCAATTAATACCATAATTGACTTAAGCAAAGAGCCAAAAGGCATATACTATATCAAACTAGAAAACCAAACAACAAGCAGAGTAGAGAAGATAATTAAGATGTAATTCTTTGCTAATAATGAATATAGAGATAGAGAGTGGTAATCCACTCTCTTTTTTTTGCAAAGT
>JAGNRX010000051.1 GCA_017988355.1 Bacteroidales bacterium
GAATCAAACCTTCAACCTAAACCTTAGCCCAGGAATTTACCTCTACACTATCAAAACAAATAACCAAATAATAAAGAACGATAAAATCATTATCAATAAATAAGGAAACCTAAAATTACAACCTTGTTTAAGTTTCCTGAAACGCTGTATTAATTTTCTAACTCTGCGTATTATTTTTTTATTACGGCGTTTCAGGAAACTAATACAGCGTTTCATTTCATGAGGATAACACAAAAACGCACTGTGATAGTGCATAATTTTTGCAAAAACGCACTGTGATAGTGCATAATTGATTATCTTTGCAGAAAATACTTGGTTATGGATAAGTTATTTGAGCAATTTCAAAAATTATTAAGAGAAACAGATACTAGTTTCTTTAGATATACTTATTATTATATTAATTGGAAAAGTAGGATGATTGGTCTTATTGGCCCCAGAGGTGTAGGTAAAACTACTTTAATCTTGCAGTATATCAAAGAAAACCTAAACCCAAATGAAACTTTATATGTTACGGCTGAGGACTTTTACTTTGCTGATAATAAATTAATTGATTTGGCTAATGAATTTGTTAAGTTGGGTGGGAAGTATTTGTTTATTGATGAAATACATAAATATAAAGACTGGGCAAAGGAATTAAAGTTAATCTATGATTACCATTCAGAGCTTAATGTTGTATTTACTGGTTCTTCAATCTTAGATATAAAGAAAGGAGCGTCTGATTTAAGTAGAAGAGCTGTTATTTATAATATGCAGGGCTTATCATTTAGAGAGTATCTTAAACTATTCCACAATATTACTGTTAATACCTATTCATTAGAGGATATACTTAATCATAAGGTTGATTCTAAAAACATAGAACTTCCTCTACCTCTATTTAATGACTATTTGAAACAAGGCTATTATCCATTTGCAATAGATGAAGACTTTGATTTGAAATTACAGCAAATAATTAACCAAACCTTGGAAATAGATATTCCATTTTTTGCAGGAATGAATGTTTCAACAGGAAGGAAACTAAAACAATTACTTGCTATAATATCGAAAAGCGTACCCTTAAAACCAAATATGACAAGCATAGCTACAATGGTTGGAGCCAGTAGAAACAATATTGAGGATTATTGCATGTATATTGAAAAGGCAGGAATGATTTCTCAACTAAGAGATACGACTGATGGTATTCGTGGATTGGGTAAAGTGGAGAAGATTTATTTGGATAATACTAATCTAATTTATTCTTTAGCTCAAGAGACGTCAAATATTGGGAATATAAGAGAAACGTTTTTCTTTAATCAACTAAGGGTAAAACATAATATATTCTCTTCAAAGATTGCAGATTTTACTATAGATGATATTACCTTTGAGGTTGGCGGGAAGAACAAGGGACAGAAACAAATTCAAGGAGTTAAGAAAGGATATATTGTTAAAGATGATATTGAATTAGGATATCTAAACACAATACCTCTTTGGCATTTTGGATTAACTTACTAAACTTACTCAACTTTCAATTCTTACTCATATCTTATTGCTTCTATTGGGTCGAGGTTGGCGGCTTTCTTTGCAGGATACCAACCAAAGAAAACGCCGGTGAAGGTGCAGAATAAAAACGAAAGGATAACTGAAAAAGGCGAAACAGTTACTGCCCAGCCAGAGGCTAATCTTATAATAAGGGAAACTCCTGAACCAAATAGAACTCCTATTAATCCTCCTGTTATGCTTATAATAATTGCTTCAACTAAGAATTGAGCCATTATATCTCTTGATCTTGCCCCTACCGACATTCTAAGACCAATTTCTTTTGTCCGCTCTGTGACCGAAACATACATTATATTCATAATTCCAATCCCTCCAACAAGTAGTGATATGCCTGCAATGGAACCAAGAAGTGTAGTAATAAGATTTATTACTGTATTGATTTGTTCTAAGATTTGTTTTTGAGATTCAACAATAAAGTCAGCTTCTTTTCCTTCTGGTATATTATGATTTAAGGTCATTATCTCAGTAATCTCTGCAATTGCTTTCTCGGAATATTCTTCACTGATTGATGAAGCAAAGATTGCATGTAAGTAATTAATTGCTGCTATACGTTTTTGGACTGTTGTGTATGGAGCAATCATAACATCGTCAAAATCTTGTCCGAAAGTGCTTGACCCTTTTGATTTCAATACTCCAATAACTTGGAATGGTATATTGTTATATCTAATAATCTTTCCTATTGGATCCTCATCGTTTTTAAAGAGTTTATCTACTACTGTTTTACCTATAATGCATACTTTTGCAGAATTTTTTATATCACCTTCTCTAAAATTGCTTCCATCTTGGATTTCATGTTTCCTTATTTCTAAATAATCTTCATTCACTCCTTCAACCCTTATTGGGTGGTTGTTTGAGCCAAAAATAAGTTGACCACTTGCAGTAACATAAGGTGATGCTCCACTAATATATTTAGAATCTCTTGCTATATCCTCATAATCCTTAATCTTCATGCTTTCCATTGAGGTTGCTCCCTTAGAAACTCCTTCTCTATTATAGTTTCTTTGAACCATAATCATATTGGATCCCATATTAGATATTTCATTTGCAATGGTGTTTTTAGAACCTTCGCCTATTGCAAGCATAATAATTACAGAAGATACTCCAATGATTATTCCAAGCATAGTAAGAAACCCTCGCATCTTATTATTAACTAAGGCTCTTAAGGCTATTGATATTAAATTATTAAGGTTCATTTCTAATCGTTTTCTTTAGGTAGGGATTCTAAAACTTTTCTTGCATCTTTCACATTAGGATTTACTTTGTCTTCAAGAATTCTTCCATCTTTCAAAACAATTGTCCGACTGCTAAAATCTGCTATCTCAGGATTATGTGTTACAAATATAATTGTTCTTCCTTCTTTATGTAGTTCTTGAAATAGGGTTAGGATTTCGTAGGATGTTCTTGAATCTAAATTACCTGTTGCCTCGTCTGCCAAAATCATAACAGGGTCATTAACCAAAGCTCTTGCAATTGCTACTCTTTGTTGTTGCCCTCCCGACATTTGCTGTGACTTATGCATCATTCTATCTTCAAGACCAACAGATATTAAGGCTTGTTTTGACTTTTCTTTTCTTTGAGCAGCCGAATAGTTATGATTATACATTAGAGGAAGCTCCACATTTTGAATTGCAGTTGTTTTGGGTAAGAGATTATAAGACTGGAAGACAAAACCTATCTTTCTATTCCTATAAATAGCTCTTTCATTCTTTGTCATCTTTGCAACAGGTTTGCCATCAAGATAATATTCCCCTTCTGTTGGAGTATCTAAACAGCCAAGCAAATTAAGAAGGGTTGACTTTCCACTTCCTGACATACCCATAATTGATAGAAACTCTCCTTCCTCTACTGAAAAGCTAACTCCTCTTAAGGCTTGGACTAATTCCTCACCTACTTGAAAATGTCTTTTTATATCCCTTATTTCAATAATCTTCTCTTTCATAATACTAATTTCCACGAGAGAACATACCGCCTTTTTTCTTAACTATTGTATTATCCTCAATACCAATAACTATTTCTTCTCCTTTTTTCAGTCCTCCAATAACTTCAGCTCTTGAACCATTATTAATCCCTATTTGAACGACTTTTGTTATTAATGTATCTCCTTTTGTTATCCAAACATATTTTGTTTTCTTATCCTTAGGCTCAATAATTGTCCATTTCTTTCCTAATTCTTCTTTGCCTGGTTTAAAACTTAGAGCCTTATATGGAATACCTAAGACGTCTTTCTTCTCATTTGTGTATATATTAACACTTGCTGTTAAGCCTGGTTTAAGTTTAAGATTTTCATTAGGAGCATCAATAATCACTTCATAGGTTACAACATTAGTAGTTGTTGTTGCATTAAGTCTAACTTGCTGAACACTGCCCACAAATACTTCATCAGGATAAGCATCAACTGAAAAATCAACCTTCTGCCCCTCTTTTATCTCACCAATATCAGCTTCATCAACACTTGCAACAATCTGCATCTTCGACAAATCTTGAGCTATGGTAAATAATGTTGGAGTATTGAAACTTGCAGCAACAGTTTGCCCTTCCTCAACAGCACGTTTAAGAACCACACCGTCAATTGGGGAATAAATGGTTGCATAAGCTAAGTTTGTTTTTATCTTAGTGAGGTTCGATTGTGACATTTCGTAGTTTGTCTTCGACTTATCGTAAGTGTATTTAGCTTGTTCAAACTCTGAATCGCTAATTAATTGTTTTGTATGTAATTCTTTTTGCCTATTATAATTAAGTTGTTGGAAGTTAAACTCTATTTTTGCAGCATCAAGATTTGATTGCATAGCCTTTAGTTCATTATCCAACATTTCTTTATCTATCTCTGCTAAGAGCTGTCCTTTCTTTACAATAGAATTAAAATCAACGTATAATTTCTTAATAATACCAGAAACCTGCGTTCCTACTTCTACTTGATTAATAGGCTTAACCGTTCCTGTTGCAGTAATAAGAGTAGATATGTTTTCCTTATCTACCTTCGTTTTCTCAAGTGAAATAAGATTATCTTTCTTGGGAGAAAAAATTACAGCTAAGGATATAATTATTGTAATTATACTTAATGAAACGATTATTCTTTTCTTTTTCTTTGTCATAAGAATTTATATATAAAGATTTTAGTATTTAAGGTCTAATGGTTTGTATTGGTAGAAGAGCATTAACTCTTTACTCATTATGGCTTGGTATTTTGATTGTAGCATTTGTTGTTGAGCAGTTAAGAGGTTATTTCTTTCTGTCATAAGCTCAATAGTATTCTTCATACCAAGGTTAAACTTTTCCTCAACAAGCTGATAAGATGTTTCTTGAGCCTTTACCTTCGCCTTAGCTGCCACAAAGGAGTTTTGATTACTTATTGCATCAAGATAAAGTGTTTCAATTATCTTCCATGCATTCTTTTCAGCTACTGCAAGCTCTAGTTCTGATTCTTGAATAGATATATCTGCTCTTTTTACATTCGATTTGTTTTGTCCTCTTGAGAAAATAGGGACAGAAATATTTAAACCAACAGATTCAAACAAACTAGACTTTAACTGATTTGAAAGATTTAAAGTGCTTTGTGTATTATGCCCTGTGTTTATTCCAGCACTTAGACTTATCATTGGATAGTAGCCAGCCTTTGCAATTGTCCTTCTTAGTTTTGAAAGCTCAATATTATTCTTGGAATTTTGTATTTGAATAAAGCCATCATAACTATTCTTATAGATATCATTTAATGACAAAAGCGGATCAGTTACATCTCTATCCTCAACTATTGGTAGGACAATTTCAATCTCCTGCTGTAGTTCCAATAATTGCTTTAGGTCTATTTTTGTTTTCTGTAATGAGTTCTTAGCTTGGATTAATTGGTATTGATAAGAGATATTTTGACTTTCAAGCTGTGCATAGTCTGCCTTTGAAATGCTTCCTGCTAAAAATAATGCCTCAGAACGTTTCAACTGCTCTTGAGAAAGCTTCTGCATTGCCTCTTGTATCTTTACCGTTTCATTAGCATAAAGTATTTCTATATAGTATTGAATTATAGATACAGTAATTTGATTTTCTACATCTTTTATATTCAATTTACTTATCTCTTCCTGCTTTTGGTTTTGTGTTATTGTCTTTCTTAACCTTCCACCATTATAAAGAGTCATGGAGGAATTTAATCCATAACTCCCAGTATATGATGCCTTATCCATAACTTGGGATTGATTGTCGGCATAGTAGGAAAAGTTTTGCCCACTACTAAAGCTAAGGTCTGGCAATACAGACTGCTTAGCTTCATAAGTGTTTATAAGACTTTGGTCATAGGATAGTTTTGCTTTCTTAACCGATAAGTTATGCTCCTTTGCGTAGTTAATGCACTCATTAAGGTTCATCTTTATTGCACTACCCTCTTGAGAGTAAGCATTAGAAAATAAATTTAAAACAAGAACCAAGGCAAGAAACCTTTTAATATAATTCATCCTTTTTTGTTTTATTTTATTCTACGTTTAATTTAGAATTATGTTTGCATTTTTTGGATGACGAACAGTATAATTAAATATAATCGTTTTTGCTTCTAATGGATTGAATTTTAAATCCCAAGTTAGCTTACCAGTCTTTTCATCATATACAGCCTTTGACAAATTGCCAGCAGTTACAGTTATATTATCTGCACTTGATAAAGGAATTTGATCAACTAAGTTTAAATCAATACTTGTTTGGTTATTGTTCTTTATTGATATAGTAATAGTAACTATTGTTTCAACATTAGAACTAAGCAAGCCTATCTTTTCTGGTTTTGATTTTGTTAGTTTCCTATCAACTGCCACTCTCTTATCTGCACCTATTGATAAATTTAAAGTATCTAATGTACTACTTGAATTAATATAAGTGTCATTAATATAATTACCCTCAAGGTAAATCTTTCCTGTTGCATCCATTAAATCTAAGCTTTCCCAATCAGGAAGAAGAGCAGATATATAAGCAGACTTATCAATCTTTGGAATAGAATAATGCTTATAATCAGTTGGCGTTTTCTTTGTTTCAAGTGAAATTGTCTTAGCCTTGCCATCACTTTGAATTGTATGCTTCATCCCTACCTCATATTCTTTGCCTAACATAGTTATTTGAGAAACTGTCATTCTTGAATAATTACTTGCATTAGATATTGATTTTGCACTTGCACCACCATAAGCTGAAACTTGTATATCATCTGAGGAAACAGACTCCATTTGAGCAGAACTTCTTAAATTTTGTTTAAGTGCTATAGGTGTGTGTTCTCTTAGATAATATGGATATAATTCTCCTAGTGTTCTTTGGTCGTTTGGTTGTTCTGTTGAGAAAATTAAATTTACATCATTCCAATCTTCTCCTGTTTGCTGGGTTAGTTGTGCTTTAAGTACAAAAGCAACTGGGTCGGTTGGCTTTGTGAATTTTACATCATAGTATGGTTGCCAAGAAACACCTGTTACATTATATGAATAGTTTAACTTGCATTGAGGAATATCTTTTTCAGAATAAATATTTAAACGAATATAGTATTCACTCCTACCTGCATCTTGTTTTGCCTCACCTTGGAGTATTAAGTTTATTTGATTATTGATATTTGCTGTTAGTTGATTTCTTTTATTTATCTCAATGGTTTCTTTTTGAAGCATCTTAGTTACTTCCAACATCTTAATGCGATAATACGATAGAGCATCTTTTATCTTTGGGATAGAGTCTATTAATTGAGGTTGAGAGACTACCTTCATATTTTCAAGAACAGTTTTTTCTTTATTTAAGATTGAAGTAAGTGCGTAAGAATCTTGATTATTATAGTTTAACATCTCAAGAGAATCTCTAAGAACTTTTAGTTTATTTCTCTTTTCCAAAGGTAGTTTCTCTTCTGTTGGAGGTTTTGGATTAACA
>JAGNRX010000052.1 GCA_017988355.1 Bacteroidales bacterium
GTGAATATTCTCTTGTCGTGGTGACCATCTATTAGGAATTTGAAGACATAGGCAAGGGTGAAAAGTAAAAGGAGCGGCTCGGTGGGGATTGTCATTGCTGAGCTTTCTCCAACAAGCATGGTTAGTGAAACTGGGGTTAGGATGGCTATTAGGTATAGGACTTTATCTAAGCGGTAGTAGAAAAGAAGTAGGGTGAGTAGGATTATGGGGATTAGTCCGTAGTAGTAGTATTCGTAGTCGATATAGTAGTAGCCTATGCCAATAAATAAGGCACATAGAGTAAAGATAATGATTGAGGTTTGGGTCTTATCATTTATTCTTTTCCATGCCTTTTTTGCTGGTTGAACTAAGGATTCTAAGTAATCAGTTATTTGATTAAGAAGCTTCATTTTACTTCTTGGGAGCTTTGTTTTTTATCTCTAAGTATTTGAGCGAAGATTGCAAGTAGGGTGCAGCATAGTCCTCCTATTAGGGCTATGATTGAGCGTTTTGGCTTATCTTTTAGGTCGGCTGGATAGGCTGTGTCGATGATGAAGTCGGTTGGTATATTACTTTTTGCATCAACTCTTACTTGTTCAAGCTTTTCATCCCAAACTTTTAGGGTTTCTATCTTTATTTTTAATTGCTCTCTTATGCTTATGATTTGTGGACCACTCTCCCCTATTGTTCCAAGCTTGTCTTCCAAACGCTTTACTCCTGCATTATTGCCTGATGCTATTTGTTTTGCCATCTCTTGGCTCATACGGTCTGACATCATATCGGGGTTGAAGACTTTCTTGTCCTTGGTCATTCTTGACATGCTGTCGGCAAGGGTTCCTATTTCAAGAACTAATCCATCTCTTGATGCTGTTAGGGTATTAACAATGGAGTCCATCTTTGCGCGTTTCATATCGTTGCGAAGGATTTGCATCTGCTCTGTCATATAGTTGGCTATATCGGCTGCATATTGTGGGTCGGTGTCCCAGACAGTTAGTTTAACTCCAAGGTTTTCGGTTCGTTTGACCTTTATGTTGGAGACTAATCTTTGGTTTAGCTTATCACTCTTGGTCTTGCCTTTTTCTTCCTTGATGCCGTAGTGCTCGTCAAGTTTGAACTTTGTGACAGTTTTTGATATTATTGTGCTTGAGCCCAGTAGTTCTAATAGATATTCTGCATCCTTTTCTTTTCCATAGCTAAGAACATCGTAGTTATCCATTTGTGATAACACTGCTTTTGAGACTGCATTGCTATCGGCTGGCATAAGGGCTACTTGCGATTTGTAGTAGTTGGGTAGAAGGAGTGATAATAGTCCTATGGCTGTTGTTGATAGGATGAAGACTAAAATCAAGATTAGTTTATGTTTTGATAAAAAACTAATGGTGGATTGCAAATTAAATTCGTTGTTTGAATTGTTCTCAGTCATAACAATAATATATATTTTGTACCCTCGAGCAGAATCGAACTGCTATCTAAAGTTTAGGAAACTTCTATTCTATCCGTTGAACTACGAGGGCAATAAAAAACTTATTTAATTATAATTTTCTCTTTACTTCAAATTCTTCGTATCCCTCAATTATGTCACCCACTTTGATGTCGTTGAAGTTTTCAATATTTAAACCACAGTCTTGTCCTATAACAACTTCCTTAACTTCATCTTTGAAACGTTTCAGTGAAGCAAGCTTTCCGCTATATGCAACAATACCATCTCTAATTACTCTGACCTTGGTATTACGATTTATCTTACCATCCAAACACATACATCCTGCAATTGTTCCAACCTTAGTGATTTTAAATACTTCTCTAATTTCAAGGTTAGCAACAATCTTTTCTTCAATCTCTGGTGAAAGCATACCCTCCATCGCATCTTGCAATTCGCTGATAGCTGTGTAGATGATTGAATATAGTCTGATGTCGATTTGTTCTGCCTCAGCCAGTTTCCTTGCTCCCATTGAAGGACGCACTTGGAATCCAATGATGATTGCATTTGAAGCTGTTGCAAGCAAGACGTCTGTTTCAGTAATTTGTCCAACTGATTTGTGGATTATATTTACTTGGATTTCTGGTGTTGATAGTTTTAGTAATGAGTCTGATAGAGCTTCAACTGATCCATCAACGTCTCCCTTAACAATAAGGTCAAGCTGTTTGAAGTCTCCAATTGCAATTCTTCTACCAATTTCATCAAGTGTGATATGTTTTTGAGTTCTAAGACCTTGCTCTCTTTGTAGTTGTGTTCTACGGTTTGCTAAGTCTTTTGCTTCTTTTTCTGTTGAGATTACGTTGAAAGTGTCACCTGCTTGTGGTGCTCCATTAAGTCCTAAAAGAAGAACTGGAACTGAAGGCCCTGCGGTGATGATTTGTTGGTTTCTTTCATTATACATCGCCTTAACACGACCATAATTGGTTCCTGCTAAAACAAAGTCGCCTGGTTTCATTGAGCCGTCTTGGATTAGAATTTTAGCTACATAGCCCTTACCCTTATCAAGTGAAGACTCAATAACTGTTCCCTTAGCTCTAATTAGTGGATTACCTTTTAGTTCCAATAGTTCAGCCTCAAGAAGTACTTTTTCAAGTAGTTCGTATATGTTTGTTCCTTTCTTAGCTGATATCTCTTGTGATTGGAATTTACCACCCCAGTCTTCAACAAGAATATTCATTGCTGCTAATTCGGTCTTTATCTTTTCAGGGTCTGATCCAACAGAGTCTATCTTGTTTATTGCAAAAACGATTGGAACTCCTGCTGCTTGAGCATGGTTGATTGCTTCAATGGTTTGTGGCATGACCCTATCGTCAGATGCAATAACAATAATTGCAATATCTGTTATCTTTGCTCCTCTGGCACGCATTGCAGTAAAGGCTTCGTGACCTGGTGTATCTAAGAAGGTCATTTTCTTGCCGTTCTTAAGAACAACTTCGTATGCTCCAATATGTTGAGTAATACCCCCTGCTTCTCCTTGAATAACGTTTGATTTTCTGATATAGTCAAGTAGGGATGTTTTACCGTGGTCAACGTGTCCCATAACAGTTACAATTGGTGCTCTTGAAACTAAGTCTTCATCTTTTCCAACTTCTTCAATTCCTTCCAATGCTTCAACAACGTCTGCACTTACAAATTCGGTTGAGAAACCAAATTCTTCTGCAATAAGTTGTATTGCTTCTGCATCAAGACGTTGGTTAATGGAAACAAACATTCCTAATGACATACAAGATGCAATAATCTTAGTTACTGGGATATCCATCATCGTTGCCAACTCATTAGCTGTAACGAATTCTGTAACTTTCAATATCTTTTGTTCTTCAAGCTCTTGCTCAAATTGAATTTGATGATGTTGTTGAACTGATTGACGTTTATCTCTTCTATGCTTAGATGCTTTTGATTTTCCTGTTGAAGATAATCTTGCAAGTGTATCCTTTATTTGTTTTTCAATCTCCTCATTGCTAATCTCTACTTTCTTAAGTTCTTTCTTAGGCTTAGCGAATTTTGATTTAGCTCCTGCTCCAGCTCCTGCCTTTGGCTTAGTCTTTGCAGGGTCTATTGCAGTACCTGGATGATTAGGTTGACCTACAAGTGTTGGCTTTGCAATATTACTTGTTGGTGCTTGCTTAATCCTCCTACGTTTCTTCTTATCTCTCTTTATGCCATCTGCATCGGTTTGTTGTGATGCGGTGATAACTTGTTTCTTTGGTTTGTCGAACTGAGAAAGGTCTATCTTTTCTCCTGAAAGAATTGGACCTGTTAGTTTAACATACTGTGTTTCTATGAAATTGTCAATAGGAGTTTCTTCTGAAGCAACTACTGGTGTTTCTTTTGGAGCATCTTTAACAACAACTGGTTTGTCTTTCTGCTCGTATTTCTTTTCAGGACTATGTTTTGGACTTTCTTTAGAGCTTGCGTCTTTTGTTGCAGGCTTTCTACTTGTCTTACTATCCTTTTGTTGTTTATCTTTCTTGTCTTGTTCAACCTTTTTCTTTTCTTCTCTGTCGTGAGCAAGTTCTGCTTTAGATTTCTTGTCTGGTTTTGTTTTTGAGTTAATGGTAGAAAGGTCAATTTTCCCAATGATATTTAGAGAGTGAACATCATCAGCATCTTTTTTAGGTTGTGCTACTTGTGGTTCAACTTTTTCTCCTTTTGGCTTTGCTTCTTGTTCTTTTTCAGGCTCAAGTGCTAAAGGTGTTTCTTTTTCTGGTTTAACGTCCTCTTTCTTCTGCTCTAATATTTCCGCTTCTGGCTCTTTCTTTGCCTCTTTAGGGGTCTCTTTTTTCACCTCTTGCTTTGGCTCTTCTTTTGTTTCAAGCTTTTCTTTCTTTTTCTCTTGTTTTTCAGCAATTTCTTCCTTCTCTACTTTCTCTTGCTCTACTTCTTCTTTCTTTTCCTCTTTCTTTGCTTTCTCTTGTTTTGGAGCAGTATCCGCTTTTGGTGTCAAAGGCTCAACATATTCAAGGGTTTTGGTTTTAATCATTATCTCCTCAATGTTGTTGTCATCAACACTATCCTTAGAATTTGAATCAACATACACCTCTTCGGCTTCAATTGTCTTATTGTTTGTTTTTTGGGTAGAAAAATCCAACTTACTGGCTTCTTCTTTAACTTTTCTTTCTGATATAAATGCAGAAGAAAGAATATCATATAGTTCTTTGTCAATCTTTGTGTTAGGATTGTTTTCTATACTCTTACCTTTTTTTGCAAGGAAATCTACTAACGTTGAAATTCCAACGTTGAATTCTTTTGCAACTTTATTTAATCGAATGGTTTTATTTTCTTCTGACATTTATTTTTTCTTATTTGTTCGCTGAATCTTTTAATTGTGTGGTATCTGACTGCCCAACTTGTTACACCTCTTGTTCTCCTTTTTCTTGCTCTTTAGTCTCTTCTATATCTTCTGTCTCTTCTGCCTCTACTATTTCTGCCTCTGCTATTTCTTCTTCTAGTTCTAATTCTTCTTCTGCCTCAACTTCTTCTTGCCCTTCTTCTTCAAACTCTGATCTAAAAGTTCTCAAAACCTCTTCTATTGTTTCTTCTTCTAGGTCTGTTCTTTCAACCAACTCTTTTGCACTTAATGCTAAAACGTCTTTTGCAGTATCACAGCCTATTGCTTTCAATTCCTCAATCACCCACTCTTCAATCTCGTCTGTAAATTCATCCAAATCCACATCTTCGTAATCCATATCTGTATCGCTATATACGTCTATTTCATATCTTGTAAGCTTGCTTGCCAATTTAATGTTTGCACCACCCTTACCAATTGCTAAGGAAACCTGATCTGATGGCATAAATACTTCTGTTCTGTGATTTTCAACATCTAAAATTACAGATGATACTTTTGCTGGGCTTAGAGCTCTTGTTATATATAGTTCGGTATTTGTTGTATAGTTAATGATATCTATATTTTCATTCTTCAACTCTCTAACAATACCATGAATTCTGCTTCCCTTCATTCCAACACATGCTCCAACTGGGTCAATTCTGTCGTCATAAGATTCAACAGCAACCTTTGCTCTTTCGCCTGGTTCACGAACAACGTCCTTAATTGTTATTAGTCCATCATCGATTTCTGGCACCTCTTGTTCTAATAGTCTTTCTAAAAACACTGGTGAAGTTCTTGAAAGTGTTATTTGAGGAACGCCGTTTCTCATCTCAACCTTTAGAACAACAGATTTTATAGTATCTCCTTTTCTATAGAAGTCTCCTGGTATTTGTTCTGTTTTTGGAAGATTTAGCTCAATGCCTTCTTCATCCAAAACCATTATCTCTCTTTTCCAAATTTGATATACTTCACAAATAACAATCTCCCCTACCTTTTCCTTATATTTTGTGAATATATTAGCTCTCTCATAATCTTGAATCTTAGCAGCTAAGTTTTGACGAATTGCCAAAATATCTCTTCTTCCAAAATCTGCAAATCTAATTTCTTCTGAAAGCTCTTCTCCAATCTCAAAGTCAGGCTCTACTTTAATGGCTTCAGAATAAGAAACCTGTGTATTTTCATCCTCAACAGTTCCGTCTTCAACAATTAATCTATTTCTCCAAATCTCTAAGTCTCCCTTATCAATATTAACAATAACACTAAAGTTCTCGTCTGAGCCATATTTCTTTACCATCAATTGCTTAAACACATCTTCCAAGATACGCATTAAGGTCTCTCTTTCAATGTTTTTAAATTCTTTAAATTCCGAGAATGTATCAATTAAATTTAAGTTTTCCATAATTAAAACTTTTCTTTCATATTAGAATATTATTATTATTTTCGCTTCTTTAATGCTCTCAAAGGCTATTTCCTTCTCTACTGGAGCATCCTTCTTCTTCTTCTTTGCAAACTCTTTAACCACAATCTTATCATCTTCAACACTTAAAAGCTCTCCTTGAGTTTTCAACCCATCAGTTGTTATTACTGAGATATTTCTACCAATGTTTTTCTTGTATTGACGAGTATTCATCAGAGGTTCTCCTACTCCTGAAGAAAACACACTTAGTTCAAAGTCTTCAACTTCTCTATCGAAGTTTCCTTCTATTTTCCTTGATAAATCGATGCAATTTTGAATAATTACTCCATTATCACCATCAATATAGACAGAAATCTTATTATCCTTACCAATTTTCAAATCAACAAGAAATAAATCAGATCCCTCTAATTCTTCATTAACAATACTTAGAACCTTCTCTTTATCAATCATATATAAAAACTATCCAATAAAAGAGGGGACAATTTAGTCCCCTCGCTTATTTCTATTTCGCTTGCAAAATTACTAATAATCTTTGACTTAGCAAAGAAATACTAAATAAAACTACATTATTAATCTTCAATAGTTATTGTTTCTGCGTTTTTTGCTTCAAATTGTCTAATCATATCCATCTCATCTGGCATATCTAACATCTGGAATAATATTGCTGCATCATTTGCAAATTCGGAGTTGGGATATTCCTGTGCAAACTTACCATAAGCCTCCTTTGCTTTTTCCTTATTATTACAAGCCTTCTCATAAACGTTTCCTATTTTAAACTTAGCTATTTCAACCAAATAAAAATCAGGAAAATCAGAAATCAAACGTTCTAAGTAAGATATAGCCTTATCGCAATACATCACATTTGTGCTAACATCTGCTGCCTTATAAAGAATAATTGCAGTGTTTGTATCGGTTGGGAAATCCATTATATAGGCATCGTACATCGAAAGAAGTGAGTCAGCCCTTTCCTTTGAAATCTCTTTTGCCTCTTGCATAGTTTGAACCTCTAAGGCTGCAATCCTTTCTAATCTACTTTCTTTTGTAGGTTGACATGCAG
>JAGNRX010000053.1 GCA_017988355.1 Bacteroidales bacterium
GACCCATAGGCTGCGGAGGCTCCAACAACCGACGAGGTGTCGTGAATTGCTATTGCTGACCAGTATCCAAAATTTTCTTGGCTCATACCTAAAGCATGTCCAATTGGAGGAAATATAAATAGAGCTACTGCATTAAGAACAAAAACTACTGTTAGGGCAAAGCTTATTTGATTGTTTTTTGCATTTATTATAGGAGAAACTGCAGCAATTGCTGAACCTCCACATATTGCTGTTCCAGATGAAATAAGCATTGTTGTGTTTTTCTCTACCTTAAGAAGTTTACCAATTATTAAACCAAAGAAAAATACTAAGATTACTGATGCAGCTGTTAGCCAAACTCCTGTTTGTGAAGTTTCAATAACTTTTTCAAGGCTCATCCCAAATCCCATCAGAACAATAGACCATTGAAGTATTTTTGAAGTGTATCCACTTACATCATATGGTTTTTTAATTTTAAGTAAGGTGAGTAGTATTCCCGCTCCTAAGGCCATTGGTGCCGTAAAGAAAGGCATTAGGCATAGGAAAGGAATTATAAAGTATAGTGCTGATAGTTTTTTCATCTTAGTCATTAATTTAAATCACGTGCAAAATTACATTTTTTCTTAGACTTTTAGTGTTATTTTGATTAGTTAGTTTAATTATTATTTCTAATTTGAAATATTTGTAAAAGAAAGAATAGGCAGGCAAACTGAGCGTGTAAATATGTTTAAAAGTCATAACTAAAATCAAAGAAAAGCATTGATATAGTAAAAGATTAAGTATTTTTTCTTTATTTATAGGTAAGGTTATTTTTTCTTCTTATCTTTGTGCCTCCAATTACACCCCTATTTTTGATGTGTAATTGTTGATTTGTTTACTATTACATTAAATATTGATATGAGAGAAAGTAAGTTAGGATTAGACTTTGAGAAAGTTGATTATGCAAAGCAATTAGCTAAAAATATTTCTAATGACGTTCAAACCTTTGTTGACAGCTATTCTACTGTTGCAGTTGAGCGTACATTATGCAGATTAGTGGGTATTGATGGTGTTGATTCTAATGAGGCTCCACTTCCTAATATCTTGGTGGATTTCATTAAGGACAAAGGAATGCTTAAACATGGAGTTTTGTTCCTACTAGGTAATGCAATTGTTGCAACAGGACTTAGTCCTCAAGAAATTGCTGAAAAGACTTCAAGAAACGAATTAGATATTACTTCACTTGCGCTTTGTGAAAAGGAAAAAGCTCATGAGGCACTTCAACCTTATATTGACAGTAGCATAAAGCGTATTGCAGGAAACAGAAAGAAAAGAGAAGATTTTATAAAAAACAATAGCGAAGGAGAAAAACCTTATTTATATGTTATTGTTGCAACAGGAAACATATACGAAGACGTTATACAAGCACAAGCTGCTGCTCGTCAAGGTTCAGATATTATTGCTGTTATTAGAACAACAGGTCAAAGTCTTTTAGATTATGTTCCTTATGGAGCAACAACCGAAGGCTTTGGAGGAACATTTGCAACTCAAGAAAACTTCCGTATTATGCGTAAGGCATTGGATGAGGTAGGTGAAGAAGTTGGTAGATATATAAGACTTTGCAACTACTGCTCAGGTCTTTGTATGCCAGAAATTGCAGCAATGGGAGCTTTAGAGGGTTTAGATGTTATGCTAAATGATGCTCTTTACGGCATTCTTTTCCGCGATATAAACATGAAGAGAACCCTTGTTGACCAGTATTTCTCAAGAATTATTAATAGTTTTGCTGGTGTTATAATCAATACTGGTGAGGATAACTACCTAACAACAGCAGATGCTTTTGAAGAAGCTCATACTGTTTTGGCTTCAGACTTAATTAACGAACAACTTGCTTTTGCAGCAGGACTTCCAGAAGAACAAATGGGACTTGGACATGCTTTTGAAATGGATCCAGAGCTTGAAAATGGATTCCTTTACGAACTTGCACAAGCTCAAATGACTCGTGAGATTTTCCCTAATGCACCTCTTAAGTATATGCCTCCTACCAAGTTTATGACAGGTAATATATTCCGTGGTCAAATTCAAAATGCACTTTTCAATGCAATAAGCATTTGGACAGGACAAGGACTTCAACTTTTGGGTATGTTAACAGAAGCAGTTCACACTCCATTTATGAGCGATAGATATCTTGCAATAGAAAACGCAAAATACATCTTTAACAACATGAAATCTATTGGTGATGAAGTTGAGTTTAAGAAAGGTGGAATGATGCAAAAAAGAGCTCAATCGGTTCTTGATGATTCAATTGCACTACTTAAAAGAATAGATGAAGAGAGTTTATTTGATGCTATTGAAAAAGGAATCTTTGCAGACATTAAACGTCCAAAAGACGGTGGAAAAGGCTTAGCTGGTGTTTTTGAAAAAGATGAGCATTATTATAACCCATTTATAGATCTTATGAAAGGGAAACGATAAGCCCAACAATCGTCAGGCCAAAATATTAGTTAGAAAAAGAAGTGATAAATATAAAGAAAAGAAATAATGAGCACTGGATTATATTCAACAGATAAGAAAGAGTTTAGCAACGAACTAAATCTAAAAGAAATAAAGCCTTACGGCGACACAATGAATGATGGTAAAACTCAACTAAGCTTTACACTTCCTGTTCAATGTGGTGATGAAGCAATTGAGGCTGCAAAACAATTAATGAAAAAGATGGGATTTGAGAACCCTCAAGTTGTTTTTTACAAAGAACTAACCAAAGGATTTACTTTTTTCAACTGCTATGGCTCCTGCACTCACAATATAGACTTCACTACAATTGTTGTACCTAAGGTTGACAGTACTGTTATGAGTATGTCAGAAACAGATGAATATATCAAACAAAACATAGGAAGAAAACTTGTTGTTGTTGGTGCAAGCACAGGAACAGATGCTCACACAGTTGGAATTGATGCTATTATGAATATGAAAGGCTTTGCAGGACATTATGGTCTTGAGAGATATGATATGATTGAAGCAATAAATCTTGGTAGCCAAGTTCTAAATGAAGACTTTATTGCAAAAGCAATTGAATTGAAAGCAGACTGCTTATTAGTTTCTCAAACAGTTACACAAAAGGATGTGCATATCAAAAACCTAATTGAACTTGTGGAGATGTTGGAGGCTGAAGGTTTGAGAGATAAAGTTATTCTTTGTTGTGGAGGTCCAAGGCTTAATCACGAACTTGCAAAAGAACTTGGTTATGATGCAGGATTTGGAATGAACACTTATGCAGACAATGTTGCTTCTTATATGGCAGAAGAGTTTGTAAAGAGAATGAAATAAAAAAATACAGAAATAGATATGGATAAAAATGAAATAAGAGATGTAATAGCAAAACGTGCTGCTCTCGAACTAAAAGATGGTTATCTTGTGAACTTAGGAATTGGTCTTCCAACCCTTGTTCCAAATTATCTTAAACCAGGAGTTGAGGTTTTGCTTCAATCTGAAAATGGAATTATTGGAATGGGTGCAAGCCCAAAAGAAGGAGAAGAAAATAAAGAAATAGTTAATGCAGGAGGAGCCTATACTTCAATTGTTGAGGGTGGAACAACTTTCGATAGTGCTATGTCATTTTCAATTATTAGAGGAGGACATGTTGATGTTTCAATCTTAGGAGCTATGCAGGTTGATGAGCATGGAAACCTTGCAAACTGGGCAATACCAGGCAAAAAAGTTCCAGGAATGGGAGGAGCTATGGATTTAGTTGTTGGAGCTAAGAAAGTTATTCTTGCAATGGAACATACTGCAAAAGGAAGCCATAAAATTCTAAAAAACTGTACCCTACCCCTAACTGCAGCTGGTCAAGTGGATATGATAATTACTGAAATGGGAGTTATGGATATCACAAAAGAAGGAATTGTTTTAAGAGAATTACATCCAGCATTTAGTCTTGAAGATATTCAAAAAGCAACCGAGGCTGAGCTAATTATTCCAAAGGATTTAATACCAATGCAATTACATTAAGCTCAATTTCAAATTATAATTAAGAAAAGTAATCAATAATAATTAACCAAGAAAATAGAATAGATATGGAAAAAGTATATATAGTATCAGCAAAAAGAACTGCTGTTGGAAAATTCTTAGGTTCTTTATCAACTGTTCCTGTTGCTGAATTTGGCGCATCAGTTGTTGAAGCCATATTATCTGAAACTAAAGTTAGAGCTTCCGATATTGATGAAGTTATTGTTGGTAATGTTTTGATGGCAGGTCAGTTTCAAGGTGTAGCACGTCAAATTGCAGTTAAAGCAGGCATTCCTTACGAGGTTCCAGCTTATGGAGTGAATATGATTTGCGGTAGTGGAATGAAAGCTGTAATGAATGCTTTTGATTCTATTCGTGTTGGTGATGCATCAATTGTTATTGCAGGAGGTGCAGAAAGCATGTCAGGTGCAGGATTTATCATTCCTCCAACAATTAGAAATGGTACTAAGATGGCTGACTTCAATGTAAAAGACCATATGATTACTGATGCATTAACTGATGCATTTACCGGTCTTCACATGGGAATAACAGCTGAAAATATTGCAAAAGATTTAGATATAGATAGAGAAGACCAAGATAGATTATCAATTCAATCACAAGAAAGAGCTCTTGCAGCAATTGATGGGTTAAAGTTTAAAGATGAAATAGTCCCTGTTGAGGTTAAGTTCAAAAAATTCTCAAAGATGTTTGACGAAGATGAATATCCAAACAGAGAAACAACTATTGAGAAGCTTTCCTACCTAAGACCAGCATTCCAAAACCCAGGAACTGTAACCGCAGGAAACTCTTCTGGAATTAATGATGGAGCAGCTTTCGTTATGCTTGCTTCTGAGTCAGCTGTTAAGAAACACAAACTAACCCCACTAATTGAAATCGTTTCAGCAGGTCAAGGTGGTGTTAACCCTGCAAGAATGGGCTTAGGTCCAGTTCCTGCAATCAAAAACGCCCTATCAAAAACAAAGTTAAAACTAAAAGACATGGAACTATTAGAGCTTAACGAAGCATTCGCAGCTCAAGCTCTTGGAGTTCGCCAACTACTTTGCCAACAACATAATGTAACTCCAGAATGGATTAATGAAAGATGTAATGTTAATGGAGGAGCTATTGCACTTGGTCATCCAGTTGGAGCTTCAGGATGTAGAATCATCGTAACTCTAATCCACGAAATGCTACGCTCAAAGAAAAGCTTAGGACTTGCTTCTTTATGTATTGGAGGAGGAATGGGAACCGCAATTATATTAAAAAATACAAACATTAAATAGATTGTAATATTATGACTAAAATAAAAGTAGGAGAAACCTACACAGAAAAGGTTAGATATACCCAAGCAAATGTTGATGCTTTTGCTCAAATATCAGGAGACAACAATCCAATTCACATCAATGCTGAATATGCAGCAAAGACTCCATTTGGAAAACCAATCGTTCACGGTTTTTTTGCTGGAGCTATTTTCTCAAAAGTTTTTGGAACCACTTGGCCAGGAGAAGGAACAATCTATATGTTCCAAGAGATGTCATTCCGTGCTCCAGTTTTTGTTGAAAATGACTATACAGCAAAATTTGAAGTTATTGAAATCAATGAAGAAAAACACAGAGGTGTTATTAAATGTACACTTGAAGATGCAGAAGGAAAAGCAGCTATTATTGGCGAGGCTAAACTAATGCATAAAGAACGCTTCTAAAAAAGACAAACAAGACCAAGTATTACTTTATAGTATGTTCTATTAAGAAATATATTGGTTAATTTATATATAAACACAATGAAAAGATTAGAAAACAAAGTTGCAATCATTACTGGCGGAGCTGCTGGTATTGGAGAAGCAACCGCAAGAAAATTTAAAGAAGAAGGTGCAAATGTTATAATTTGGGACCTTGATGAAACAAAAGGCAATGCACTTGCAAAAGAGCTTGGAGCTACATTTGCAAAAGTAAACACTGCAAACTACGAACAAATTGAAGTTGCTGCAAAAGCTGTTAATGACAAATTTGGCAGAATTGATATCCTTATCAATAACGCAGGAATAACTCGCGATAGTTCTGTGAAGAAAATGACCATTCAACAATGGCAACAAGTTATTGATGTAAACTTATCAGGAGTTTTCTATTGTTCAAAAATAATTAGCGAATATATGGTTGCAAACAACTTTGGAAGAATAATCAATGCTTCTTCTGTTGTAGGAGTTTACGGTAACTTCGGACAAGCAAACTATGTTGCAACGAAGTCTGGTATTATTGGAATGACAAAAACTTTTGCAAGAGAGTTTGGTCGTAAAGGTATAACTGTTAACGCTATTGCTCCAGGATTTATTTCAACTGAAATGGTTGCTGCAATGCCAGAAGATGTTTTAGCAGGAATGAAAGCTAAGGTGCCAATTGGTCGTCTTGGAGAACCAAAAGAAATAGCTAATGTATATGCTTTCCTTTCTTCAGATGAGGCATCATATATCAACGGTCACACAATAAGTGTTGACGGTGGAATGACTGTATAATAATATATTAATCAAACAATATAAATAAACAAAATGAGTAAACAAAAACATATAATGCTGATTATCGCTGATGATGTGCTTGTGAAACTTGATTAAAACAATCATGGCGGGGATTTTTATATTCTCGCCATTTTTAATATATAAACAAAATAAGAAATGGATTTTAGCTTAAAAATAGAAGAAGAACTATTTCTGCAAATGATTAGAGAGTTTGCTGAAAAAGAAGTTAAGCCTTTTGCTGCTGAGATAGACGAATTAGAAAAATTCCCTATTGAGATAGCAGAGAAAATGGGCAAAATAGGAATTATGGGTATTCCTGTTCCAGTAAAATATGGTGGTCAAGGAGGTTCAAATCAAATGTACTCAATGGCAGTTGAAGAACTTTCAAGAGTATGTGGCACAACAGGCGTTGTTGTTTCAGCTCACACCTCACTTTGCGTTGCACCTATTATGGAAAACGGAACCGAAGATCAAAAGATGAAATACCTTCCAAAACTTGCATCAGGAGAGTGGATTGGTGCTTTTGGACTAACAGAACCAGGCGCAGGAACAGATGCAGCACTACAACAAACAACAGCTGTTGATGCTGGTGACAAATGGATATTAAACGGTTCTAAGATATTTATCACAAATGCTGGATTTGCTCACGTTTACGTTGTTATTGCAATGACTGACAAATCACAAGGCACAAGAGGTATATCAGCATTTATTGTTGAAAAAGGAACACCAGGTTTCACAATTGG
>JAGNRX010000054.1 GCA_017988355.1 Bacteroidales bacterium
CTTTAGGAAGAAGAAATCAAAAGGGGCTTCAAAGTGGTATGAGGATATTACACTGTCTTATCGCACGAGCTTAATGAACTCAATAAACACTTATGATTCTCTTTTATTTAAGAAAGAAGTCTTTAAAGCTATGAGAAATGGGATGATGCACTCAATTCCTATACAAAGTAATATCAAGGCATTTAAACATTTCAATTGGACTAATTCCATTTCATACACAGAGAGGTGGTATTTGAACTCTACCGTTAAGCAGTATAATCCACTAACCGACCAAGTGGACAAGGATACAATTATGGGCTTTATTGCAAATAGGGATATGAATTTCTCTTCCTCTTTAAATACCCGTATCTATGGTATGTTTACATTTAAGAAAGGATATATCAAAGCTATTAGACACGTTGTTAATCCTTCTATAAGTTTTAGCTATACTCCAAACTTCTCTAATCCTTCGCTTGGTTTCTATAATTTCTACTTAGATAAGGCAGGCAATAAGGTTTTCTATTCAAAGACTGAAGATGGATTATTTGGTTCTCCTCCAAGTGGAGAGTCAGGAGTTATTGGCTTTTCAATTGGGAATAACTTAGAGATGAAAGTTAAATCATCAAAGGATACCATTACAGGCGACACTAAGATTGTTTTGCTTGAAAGTTTTAGTCTTTCCTCTGGTTATGATTTGGCAAGAGACTCTGTGAACTTTCAACCACTAAGACTGAATGCAAGGACTACTCTTTTCAAAAAGCTTATAATAAACTTCAATGCATCCTACACTCCTTATGCTATGGATAGTTTGGGAAGGCTTACAAATGAGTTTTTAATAAATAAGGAAAACAAATTATTTAAACGTCAGAACTCACAGTGGGATTTCAATTTGAGTTGGCAGTTTTCAGGAAAGGGAGAAAAGAAAGCATCTGATGAGAGCAGTAATAATGGAGATAAGATTTCCCCAACCGAAATGACATATTCTCCATTTGTTAATCCTAATGAAATACTTGGCTCCTATGTTGATTTCACCATTCCTTGGAGCTTAAACCTTGGCTTAAACTATAGTCAGCTAAGTAGTTTTGTGGCAAGAATTGCAGGATATGAAACCAATAAATCCTCAACCCTAACCGTTCGTGGCGATGTTAACCTAACGCCTAAGTGGAAGATTGGGTTCTCTTCAGGATATGATTTCATAAACAAAGACTATACCTATACCTCAATTGACTTCTATCGCGATTTACATTGCTGGGAAATGAGGATGAACTGGGTACCATTTGGCTACCGTCAAGGTTGGAACTTCACAATAGCGGTCAAAGCCTCAATGCTCCAAGACCTAAAGTATGAAATCAGAAACGACTTTAGAAATAGAGCTCAATACTAAATAACTTACTTTTTATTTGCTAATTAAGAAAACTATTCCTACATTTGTAGCTTATATAACATCTTAATATGAAAGCAATTAATTTAAAACTAGGTGCAATAACAATTATGATTATTGCAATATTAAGCATTTGTCTTTTCTCGGGTTGTAAGGATACAGAGGAAGATTTATTAATAGGAGAATGGGTTTCTATTACAGAAGATTATAACTATGGAGATACTATTGTATTTACTTCTGATGGAAAGATTCAGAAATGGAAGGACTTGACATATAATCCTTATGACTCCACCAATAATAATGTAAGGTATGAAGTTTCAAATGATTCAATTAGTATCACTAAAAACGAATACAGTCGTTCATTTCAATACTCAATTAACAATTCTAATTTAACAATCAATTCTTTAGGATTTGCTTTTACATTATTAGCTCTTGCACCAAAAGACATTAAATTTAAGAGAATAAAATAAGAAATTAGTAGATAGCTAAGTTATTCAATCTTTACGTTATTTTATCTTAGAGAAATAAGGCAAAGCTTTTTGCAAGTCTTCGTCAAGTTGTAGGAAGATTGAGTAGTAGTATTTGTCTTCAAAGAGGGATTGAGCAATATATGCTTTCATTAGAAGTAGGATTTCTTTCTTGTCGTTGTCTATTTTAAGGGAGCTTGAAACTCCATTCTTTGCTGCATATTGTTTCATCTCATTAAATAAGGCTTCACTTACATTAAAGTCTTTAATAAAGTCTTCTCCAGTATAATATTGCTTAAAGTTATTCCTATTCTTATCCATATAATCGAAACAGAACTTATATAGTAAACCTTTCTTAAGTAGTTCAGAATAGTATTCGGATTTCTTATAGTTATAGTATGGAAGTTCAATGTCTGGTTCTATTCCTCCACCACCATAAACTGTTCTGCCTTTCTTGGTTGTGTATTTCAGACTATCTGGATGTGCAATTGTGTCTTTGTCGCCCTTGCTCATTGTTGCATATCTTTGTATAAAGTCTTCAAAGTATTGGTCTGGGTCGCCACTTACATAATGCCTTTGTATGCTCCTGCCTGATGGGGTATAGTATCTGGAAACTGTTATCCTTACTGCTGAACCGTCAGGTAGTACTTTCTGTTCTTGGACTAAGCCTTTACCAAATGTCCTCCTACCAATAACCATTCCTCTGTCGTTGTCTTGCATTGCTCCACTCACAATTTCGGAAGCTGAGGCTGAGAGTTCATCTATTAATATTATAAGCTTTCCTTGTTCAAAAAGTCCTCCACTTGTTGCAACCATATCAGAACGATCTCTTTTCCTACCTTTGGTATAGACTACTAAGTCGCCAGATGGAAGAAACTGGTCTGCAACCCTATAAGCTTGTTCTAAGTATCCCCCTCCGTTGCCTCTAAGGTCAAAAACGAGTTGTTTCATTCCTTTACTCTTAAGGCTGCGAAGTGCATCATCAACCTCTTGGTCTGTGGTTTGAGAAAACTGACTAAGTCTTATATATCCTGTTTTTGCATCAACCATTCCAAAATAATCAACACTAAAGGTCGGTATTTCATCTCTCTTAACTCTGAATGGGATTAGCTTTGCAACGCCGTCTCTCTTAATTCCGAGCTTAACTTCTGTGCCTTTCTTTCCTTTAAGAAGACGCATTACATCCGAGTTCTCTATTTTCTTGCCTGCCCAATTGGTGTCATTTACGGTAACTATCCTATCCCCTGCCATAACTCCTGCCTTAATAGAAGGGCCTCCTTTAACTGGTTGAATCACTACTATTGTGTCTTCAATTATTCTAAACTGAACGCCTATGCCATCAAATCCTCCTTGTAGGGATTCTTGTTCTGCCTTAAACTGCTCAGCTGTTAGGTAGGTTGTGTGCGGGTCAAGTTGTTGTAGGAATGAAGCAATAAATGTGTCTGAAATTGAATCCAAATCAACCTTATCAACATATTCACTATCGATAAGGTCAATAATATAGGCAAACTTACTTGCAAGGGCAGTCTTTGAGGGAGAAAGAAAGTTAGAGTCACTACCTTCTTTTGGTATTATATAATAGCCTAAAACTATTCCAAAAATTAAAGATACTGCAACTATAAGAGGAGTTCTTGCCTTATTATTCATTTTATAATCTTTGTTTTCTATTTCTTTACTTCTTCTTGAGTATTATTCTCTGATGTCTTCTCTGGTTTCATTTGTGGGAAGAAGAGAACATCTTGAATTGATGGGGTATTGGTCATAAACATTGTTAGACGGTCTATCCCTATTCCCATTCCTGAGGTTGGTGGCATTCCATATTCAAGAGCCCTAACGAAATCATGGTCAATAAACATTGCCTCATCATCTCCTCTTTCTTGAAGTTTGAGTTGGTTTTGCAATCTTTCCAATTGGTCTATTGGGTCATTTAGTTCTGAATATGCATTTGCAAGTTCTTTTCCATTTAAGAATAGCTCAAAACGTTCAGTCAAGCCTTCTATTTCACGGTGAGCCTTGGTTAGAGGTGACATTTCCTTTGGATAGTCGTAAATAAAGGTTGGTTGAATATAGTGGTGTTCACATTTCTCTCCGAATATCTCATCAATCAACTTACCCTTACCCATTGTGTTATCGACCTCAATCTTCATTGTCTTGCAAGCATCAAAGAGTTCTTTCTCACTCATCGTTACAATGTCGTATCCAGTATGTTCAATAATAGAATCTCTCATACTAACTCTCTTATATGGACGCTTAAAGTCTATTTCCTTATCTCCAATCATAGCCTTTGTTGTGCCATTGATTGCAAGAGCCACTCTTTCAACCATTTCTTCAGTAAGTTCCATCATCCAATAGTAATCCTTATAAGCAACATAAACCTCCATTGCTGTAAACTCTGGGTTATGCGTCCTATCCATTCCTTCGTTACGGAAATTGCGAGAAAACTCATAAACTCCATCAAAGCCACCAACTATAAGTCTTTTTAGATATAATTCGTTTGCAATTCTTAAGTAAAGTGGTATATCTAAAGTATTGTGGTAGGTTGTAAATGGTCTTGCTGCTGCTCCTCCTGGAATAGGTTGAAGAACTGGTGTTTCAACTTCAAGATAACCTTTTTCATTAAAGAAATCTCTTATTGTGTTAATGATTTTTGTTCTCTTAATAAAAACCTCTCTAACCTCAGGATTAACCACAAGGTCTAAGTATCGTTGACGGTATCTTTGCTCTGGGTTGGTGAAAGCATCATAAATCACACCATCCTTTTCCTTAACAATTGGAAGAGGACGAATAGATTTTGAAAGAACAGTTAGTTCCTTAACGTGAATTGAGGTTTCCCCCATTTGAGTTACAAAAACATAGCCCTTAACTCCAATAATATCACCAATGTCTAATAGTTTCTTGAAAACAGTATTATACATAGTCTTATCTTCACCCTCACATATCTCATCACGTTTAATATAGAGCTGAATTTTACCAACGCTATCTTGGATAACCGCAAATGAAGCAGCACCCATAATCCTACGAGACATTATCCTACCTGCAATTGACACCTCTTGGAAAAGGGTATTGTCCTCTGGGTACTTCTCTAATATCTCTTTTGAATGTGCATTAATTTCATAAAGTGGTGCTGGATATGGATTTATCCCTAATTCACGCATCTGATCTGCTGCCTGACGACGTAATACTTCCTGTTCGCTAAGTTCTGTACTCATAGTATTTTCAAATTATAAAAAAACAAAGTGCAAATTTACGTGATTTATTAATTTATATCTAATTTTTCCATCGAATAATATAAGTAATACAATATGTTATCCAATAAAAGCAATAATCTTTGAAAAAACATAGTGAAAAAGCAAGGCAATAACGAGTGATATCCAAATAAAAAACCAATAGAATCAAACATTAAATTTCTAAAACAAAGCATTAAATTTCTATCTTAAAGAATAAAATTGCTGTGATGTACATCTTAGTTTACTCCGATGTACATCTTAGCATGCTGTGATGTACATCTTAGCTTGCTGTGATGTACATCTTAGTAGAGTGAGATGTACATCTTAGTAAAATGAATCAAAGAAAGAATAATTTAATACAGCGTTTCAGTAAATCAAAGTGGCGTTTCAGTAAATTATTACAGCGTTTGGCTTTAAGAATTGATTGATTTGTATTTTGTTTGGTTTGTTTGGGAGAATAGGAATTGTGGAAGAATAGCTTGGAAGGGTTATATAAAAAGAAAAAGGACAGCATAAAGCCATCCTTTTCAAAACAATTATAATTAACCTTTGTTGCGGGGATAGGGATCGAACCTATGACCTTCGGGTTATGAGCCCGACGAGCTACCACTGCTCCACCCCGCGTCCTATTTGGTTTTGCAAAAGTACTACTTTTTTAATAACTACCAAAGAAAATCGAATAATTCTTTTTTTATTCTTTGATTATTATTCTGCCAAACCCTATAATTGACTAATCGTTATCAGATTAAGCAACCAATCTCTTTTAGTCTTTAAATCCTTCTAATTCTCTTCTTTCTTTCTTTGTTGGTCTTCCTGCTCCCCTGTCTCTTTGCTCAAAAGCAAACTTCCTTGCGATCTCTATTCTTTCGTATTCCTCTTTTGGGGTAAGGTCTGTCATATATTTCTCAACAAGCTTAGCTCCTACTCGATTATTTAGTATTTCTGTTACCTGCACAACTTTCTTAAGCTGTTCGATATTTACTTCATATATATCGCCAACATTTACTTCCTTTGAGGCTTTTGCAATAATCCCCTTATGGGTTACCTTTCCTAAACGACAAGAATCGGATGCTAAGGCTCTGGTTTTGTATAATCTTACTGCCCAAAGCCATTTATCTAATCTTACTGCCATAAGACATTATCTTTTTAACTCTCTCTAAAATAAATAATTACTGGAACTCCATTAAAGTCATATAGCTCACGCATCCTGTTTTCAACAAATCTCTTATATGGTTCTTTAATATATTGAGGTAAGTTGCAATAGAAAACAAATTGAGGATATGCAGTTTTTAGCTGAGTAATATATTTAATTTTCACAAGCTTTCCTTTATATGCAGGAGGTGGATTTTGTTCTTTTACAATTGGCAAGATGTCTTCATTAAGCCTTGAAGTGGTTATTCTTCTAGTCCTATTTTCAAACACTTGCTTAGCTGTTTCAAGAACTTTAAAGATTCTCTGTTTATTGATTACTGAAGTGAAGATAATAGGCACATCATTAAATGGAGCTATCTTTCTTCTAATTTTCTCTTCAAATTCTTTTGAAGTATTGGTTTCTTTTTCAATTAAGTCCCATTTGTTAACTACAATAACTACTCCCTTGTGGTTTCTTTGAATTAGACTGAAAAGATTAAGGTCTTGTGATTCTAAACCTTCAGATGCGTCCAACATAAGAATACATATATCACTTGATTCGATTGATCTAATTGAACGCATTACTGAGTAGAATTCTATATCCTCAGATACTTTTCCTTTTTTCCTAACTCCTGCTGTGTCAACAATAACGAAATCAAATCCGAATAGGTTATAGCGAGTATTTAATGAGTCTCTGGTTGTTCCTGAAACATCTGTTACTATATTTCTTTCCTGACCTATTAAAGCATTTATTAAAGAACTCTTTCCAACATTAGGTCTTCCAACAACTGTTATCTTAGGCAAACCTAATTCAACATCTTCTTCGTCCTCTATTTCAAAGTTTTTAACAAGTTCATCAAGCATATCACCTGTTCCTGAACCATTGATTGCAGAAATACTGAATATATCTCCAAGTCCTAAGCTATAAAACTCAGCATCATCGAAGGCTCTTTTTGTG
>JAGNRX010000055.1 GCA_017988355.1 Bacteroidales bacterium
TCCCTGCTCCATTAGCTCCTAAGAAACCAAATATCTCTCCCTTTTTCACCTCAAATGAAATATCATCCACCGCAGTAAAATGTCCAAATTTCTTAGTCAGATTCTCAACCACAATTACGTTTTCCATTATTTCTTATTTATAAGTTTCAGAAGCAAATGTTCTTATTATTCCTTTACTGTATTCTACATCTGGATAGCCTAAAATAACAAATAATCCTTCACGACTTTTAAATTTTATTCCTTGAACTTTGCGAAACTTTTTAGCAGTGCTTCCATTTTGTATTAATGGATGTATTGATCCCAACATACACGTTCCTAATCCAAGTGATTCTGCGGCGAGCATTGCATAAGTTGCTGCTATAATAGGGTCAGCAGGATCTGTATAAGGAGAACCATAAAAGTATAATGCAACTGGAGCATCATAAGTTACGAGATTAATTCCTTTATCCATATTCTCTCCAAATATAGAAAATAATGGTTGAACAAATCCTTTAAATATCTCATTATTTGCCTTACTCATAAAAGGACTCATAAGAGCTAAAGAGAAATTTGAGAATATCCATTTCATACCTTTCAGGAATTCACAAAAGTCTTTAGCAAATTGATTTGTTTTCTCTTTTGTATCAAATACTAATACATTTACATCCGTTGGAGGCAATCCCATTGGAGAGGTACGTGCTATTTCAAGTATCTTTTCTATAATTTCCTTATCAACTGCCTTATCTTTAAATTCTCTAACACTACGGCGACGTTGGCATAAACTTAAAAGAGAATCATAATCAGTTGCCGTTTCTTTTTGAGTTAAGTCAAATAAATCTTTCGGAGACAAAGTTCGTCCATATATTTCTATTGCTCCCTGTGGACAAATCGCCATACAATGCCCACAAGCAACACAACCGAAGCATGATGTATCACTTTGGTAAACCTTATTATCTTTTATTCCTAAACTATAATCTTTGCATACAGAAACACAAAGACCACAACCAATACATTTTTCTGTATCAATTTTTATTTTTCCTGGCTCTTTTGTTCTTGATGTAGGTATTGACATATCTTATTTTTTTTAGAAGACTACAAACTAAATTCTATAACAAACATATCTAAGTTTTCATAATTGATTGTTGAAACACTTTTATCTGTCTTTGCTATCTTTTTAACAATCATTTTTTCAAAGAAATTCATATTTTCAAACAAGAACTCTCCTCCTAAGAATTTCTTAGTTTTAGCCGTTTCTATTAGTTCTAAAGGATAAGCTCTTTCTAATTCTTCTTGTTGTTTTGTTTCGTCTTTTTCCATTCCACAAACATATAATCCAATAGGTTTAGATTTTAGATGTTCAATGTTTTGTATGCAAAAATCCTTCATTTTCTTACTTGAATTTCCTGCATAAACAGGACAACCCAATATAATAGAATCATATTTTTCTATATTGGTTGATTTATGTATTTTCAAGTCTATAAAAGTTTTTTCTACTGTTAATTTACTTGCAAGCATTTCTGCAACTCTTTTTGTTGTTCCATGTTTAGAATAATAAATAATTGCTGTTTTCATGTCTTTTATTTTTTGCTTAATTAATAATAGATATCATCTTATCATTTTAAATTCACCCACCAAGCAGAAAACACTTGACTTTCATTCTTTAGCTCCACAATCTGCCCAATCATAGGTGTGATTAGTCTTATATTATTTTCTCTGCTTATTTCACTTAGCTTTTCAATTGGTTCTTTCCAAGGATGGTCGGCAAGTGCAAACTTAGCCCAGTGAATAGGCAGAACTCTTGTTGCATTTAGGTCTTTTGACTCCAAAGCAACCTGACTTGGCAGAGAGTGAATAAACTTCCATTTCTCGTTATACTGTCCTGTTTCCAAAAAAGCCAAATCTATTTTCCCAAACCTCTTCCCTATTTCTGCAAAATGAGTGTCATAACCACCATCTCCACTCAAAAACAAGTTCATTGTAGGAGTTTGAAGAACATAAGAAAGCCATAGGGTTGAATTTCTTTTTAGGCTTCTGCCAGAGAAATGTCTTGAATGAGTTGCATTAATTATAAATCCTTCACTTAGCTTTTGGCTCTCATTCCAATCCATTTCTATTATATTTTCTGCTGGATATCCCCATCTTTCTAAGTGAGCCCCAACTCCAAGACCACAAACAACTAAGCTTACTTTATCTCTTAGCTCCTTTATGGTTTTATAATCTAAGTGGTCGTAGTGGTCGTGAGTTATTAGTAGGTAGTCAATCTCTGGCATATCATCAGCAGAGTATATGTTTGTTCCCTCAAAAGAGGATATCATAATAGGAAGAGGTGATGCGTGCTTGGAGAAAACAGGGTCAACCAAAAACCTCTTTCCGTCAATTTGAATATAATATGAAGAGTGACCAAACCAAATGCTAATATCTCTATCCTTAGCAATTGATTTCAAATCTGTTTTAATGGTAGGTATTATATCCACTGGTCTTAATCCATACTTCGTTTCATTAAATTTCCTAGCCATCATCTTTCTCATCCCCTTATTATCAACCATCATATTAGTTTGGCTTAGGTTATGGAATTGACCATCTCTATAGTTTGGAGATTTCTCCATCCTTTCTAACCTCTTTCCTGATGCAACTTGTCCAAATAAAGGCAGTTGCAAATACAAAACAGGAGTTAAAACTATTATTGCTATAATAATTAATATAGTTATCATAATCTTCTTAAATCTTTTCTTAATTCTCACAATATCTTTTAGTTAGGTTTATTTTATTAAGTATTCATGTGCTGGGATAACATTTACTGTTAAGCCATCTTTTTCAAATATATCTTTAGTGTTCAGTGTTACTATTGTTCCTTCTTTTAGGTTTAGTGTTTTCATTGCTTCTATTAGGCCGTTATATTCTCTATCAAAGTTTTCATTGGTTATCTTATAACAGACCTGAGTTGCACTTACAACTTTACCATTTTCAAATACAAGAAAATCACATTCTCCTTTATCTTGAAAATAATAGATTTCTTTGTGCTTACGGCGAAGATGAAGATAGATAAGGTTCTCAAATCTCTGCCCTAAATCCTCTGTAAATGATATAGAAGCGGCTTTAATCAATCCCATATCCATTGCATAAACTTTCTTAGGGTTCCTTGCTTGTGCTTTGATTGAATAAGAAAACTTAGGTAGGTAATCAAGGATATAGGAGTCGGTCAAATAAGACATATAATCTAATATTGTTGTTGAGGATTTAATACCAAACATCCCAACTATCTTATTTGCACTTACAAGATTTCCTACGTTTGACAAAAGATATACTGCCAAACTTCTTAGTGACATTGTATCTTTTATATTATGCCTTACCACTATATCTCGCATCAATATATCATCTAATAGGCTTTGAAGTATTATTATTTGCTTGTTTTTAACGTATTCAGGCATTCCTCCTATTTCAAAATACTCTAAAAAGCTCTTTTCATTATATTCAGCCTTAGTGTATTTAACAAATTCAGAATAAGAGAAAGGAAATAGCTCCATTGAAATATGCCTTCCAGTGAGGTGAGTTCCTAATTCTCTACTTAGTAAGGAAGCGTTAGAGCCTGTTACAAACACTTTATAGCCTTCTCTCAAAAGCTGATGAACATATATCTCCCATTTATCAATCATCTGAACCTCATCTAAAACTATTGTCTCTGATTTTCTTGATTGTATTTCATTATGAAAACGAATAAAATCGGAGGTTTCAAATTCAGAAAGACGTATATCGTCAAAATTAAAATAGATTATATTAGCCTTTTGCTGCCTAAGATACTGCAATAATAAAGTACTTTTCCCACATCTTCTTATGCCAGTTATTATTGTTGCAAAACTATCTAAAGCAGGTATATTGCTTAAATCTTCTCTCTCTAAAAAGGTTGATTTTAATATAAACTCTTCTTTCTGAGAGTCTATTATTGATGATATCTCCTCTTGTCTTATCATAATTATTTCTTTTTTTAATCTTGCAAATATACAACTTTATTCATTAACACTGGACAACTTCATCCATTACCATTGGGAGACTTTGTCCATTTGTAATGGGAGACTTTGGGTTTTTATTTTAGTAGTAGGATAAAATAATCTTCTATTGTTGGGGTTATTTCTTTGTAGTTATTGGGTAGGGTTTCGTCTTTAAGGGTTATATGGCATGAGTCGCCAAAGGAATAGCAGGAATAAACATTTTCATTCCCTCTTAGTTCTTTTAGTAGCTTTGGCATATTGTCACCCTCAACTGCATAGAGTTTCTTTGGGAATTTCTTTATCAGGTTTTCTGGGGTATCTATATCTAAGAACTCCCCATTATTGATTAGGGCTATCCTATCACAAAGCATTGCCTCGTCCATATATGGGGTTGAAACAATAATGGTTATTCCTTGGGCTTGTAGGTTTTTAAGCATTTGCCAAAACTCCTTCCTACTTACTGGGTCAACTCCTGTGGTTGGTTCGTCTAAGTATAGGATTTGAGGTTTGTGAATTAGGGCACAGGATAGGGCTAATTTTTGTTTCATCCCTCCTGATAATGCTCCTGCCTTTCTCTTCTTAAAAGGTTCTATATGGCTGTATATATCCTTTACTAAGTCGTAGTTGTCTTTGACTTTTGTGTGGAATACACTTGCAAAAAACTCAAGGTTTTCCTCTACGCTTAGGTCGTGATATAGTGAGAACCTGCCTGGCATATATCCAAATATCTCTCTTATCTTCTTATAGTCACTAACTAAATCAAAATCACCTATCTTAGCCCCTCCTCCCTCTGGAAGAAGTAGGGTTGTTAGTATTCTGAAAAGCGTTGTCTTGCCTGCTCCATCGGGTCCTATTATTCCAAATATCTCTCCCTTATCCACTTCAAAGCTTATATTCTTTAAGGCAGGTTTCTTATTATAGGACTTCGATATATTGTTTATAGTTAATGCTTTCATAGTTTTACATCGGCATACATACCTATTTTCAAATAACCATCGTTTTCAACCATTACCTTTACGGCATAGACCAAATTATCTCTATCATCCTTAACCTGTATTGACTTTGGAGTAAATTCTGCCTTAGAGCTTATCCACGATATCTTTCCCTTATATTCTTTTCTTTCTTTGCCAAAGTCTGCAAACACTTTTATCTCTTTGTCAAGCTTAACCTGGGTTAGTTGTGAGGAGGTGATATAAATCCTTAGTATCATATTATCGGTGTCTGATATCTTGAATATAGGTCTTCCTGCTCCTGCTATTTCTCCTTGTTCGGTATATTTCAAAAGCACCCTCCCTTTTATTGGGCTCTTTATCCTGCATTTCTCCAACTGGTCGTTGATTTGCAAGACCTGTACTCTATACGATGCTTCCTCTGAACTTATCGATTTATTCCCTTTCTCGAATGAAGAAACTTGTGCTGATAACTGCTTTTCTGCAACTGTTATATTAGAGTTTATATCGTCTAACTGTTTTTGGTTTGCTACATTTCTTTTCAAAAGGGTTTCTATCCTTTGTTTCTCAACCTTCATCTTGCTTATCTGCTCTTGTAGTCCTGCAATTTGCTTATTAACATCTATTGCTCTGCCACCTATTGCTTCTATTGAATAGAGTAGCTGTTGGCGTTTCAAATAAAGTTGAAGAGTGTCTATAAGTCCATACTCTTGTCCTAATTCAAGCTCTTGTCCTTCTTCAACATTAAGTGAAAGTATTTTTCCATTAACCTCCGAAGACACTATTATTTCCTTTGCTTCAAATACTCCTGAAGCGTCATAGTCCTTTTCGCCATTACCACAAGAGGCAAAGAACAAAAGTATTGGTAATAAAAATAATTTGTTTTTCATTTCTCTAATTTATTATTGTAGTGTATTTATAAATCGACATCGATAACTGTGTTTTATGAAGTATCATATTTTGGTTTGCCATATCATAAGCATTAACATCCTTTATATAATCGCTTGTGCTTATTGTTCCGTTTTCCAACTTATACTCAGAAGAGTTCTTTATTTTTTCTCTTAGCTTTATGATTTCCTTATCCGACAAGACAAGCTTCTCAAGTCTTTGTATTTCTGTTTTCTGGCTCTCTTTTTGTAGGTTTGTATTAAGTAGGAAGGCTCCCTTATTAGAATTAATCAACTCTTTGTTTGACTCAATTATCCTCTTGCTGTCCTTTTTGGTATAGAAGCTACCTATATTCCAACTCATCCTAAGCCCAACAACTGCAAAGAAATCAGCATCTTCTTTAAACATATTAAGGGCTGGCTTTCCATATCCTCCTTGTGCAAAGAAGCCTAAGTGAGGGTAGGATTGAACATTAAGCATCTTTGATTTAATATCTAAAAGCTTAACCTGAGATTCAAAAGCCATTAGCTCTGGTCTGCGAATTTCATCATTGAGATTGCCTGTTATTAAACTTGGCTCTAAAAACTCTGTATTAGCTTTCAAATCCTCTCCTATAAATAATGATAATATCCTAATATAAGATTTCTCCATAAGTTCAATCTCCTCTATTCTTTGACTAAGGTTTAGCTGCTCAACTCTTATTAGGTCAAGGTCTGATTCGTTTGCTAAGCCACTTTCCATAAAAGCTGATATCTGACTGAAATTTCTCTCTAATTCCTTCTCCATTAATAGGGCTTGTGATTTCTGCTCCTTGATGCTAAGTATTCCGAAATAGAGGTTTGCAACCCTGTCTTTTAGGGTATAAAGCTCGACTTCAAGACTGGCTTTTTGGGTCTGGAGTTCTGCTCTAATCTCTTTTTTCTTTGTTTGTGTTGCTCCCCCATCCCAAATCATCTGATTAAGTTCTAAGACTGCCTGATATTGATCCTTCGACATCTTTGGCATATCAATCTCTATGGCAAAAGGAAGCACTATGTCGATAGCTGTAACATCGGACTGATAACTTGCCTTTGCTGATAGGTTTAGCTGAGGGAAGTAGTTCTTGTTTGCATTATTTATTGAATATTTTGCGGTCTTTTCCAAAATGCCTGTGTTTCTAAATGTTGGATAGTTCTCCTTGGCTTTCTCTTGGCAGAACTCTATTGAGACTTGCGAGAATGTCATTGTTGAAACAACGGAGAACAATAAAAATATAAATGCCTTTTTCATCCTATAAATGATTTTATTTATTTGAGTCCTTAATTGGTCTAATACTGTTTAATACTG
>JAGNRX010000056.1 GCA_017988355.1 Bacteroidales bacterium
CTTTGCCTTAATAATGGCCTCCTGAATCCCTTCAGTTTTCTTTCCACCAGCAGTTGCAAAGAAAGGTTGTCCTCCTCCACCTCCTTGAATGAGTTTTGCTGCTTCTCTAATTACTGAGCCTGCATTCTTACCCTCTTTCACTAGGTTGTCGGATAACATTATTGTTATTGTTGGTTTATCATCAAAACTACTTCCTCCAATAAAAACAAAACTCTTTTCACTCATATAGCTCTTAAATCTATATGCAATGTCTTTGATTATTTCTGCTCTTAATGGTAGATTTAGTTCTATATAATTTATATCCCCAATTACTTCTACTTTATTCTTCAATTCATTGAAGATATTCTCTGTTTTTTCTTTTTGATATTCTTCTAAAGATGCTTTTAAGACTTCATGTTCTTCAAAAATCTTCTTAATGGCTTGTCTAATGTTTGGCTGTTGAACAAGTGCGCGCATATCTTCAATAGTTTCAATGCATTCATAAAGATAGTCTTCAACCTTAGGTCCTGTTATTGCTTCAATTCTTCTAATTCCTGATGCAATTGCTCCCTCTGAAACAATCTTAAACATTCCAATGCTTCCTGTTGACTTAACATGTGTTCCTCCACAAAGCTCAACCGAGTCGCCAAATTGCATAACTCTTACCTTATCTCCATATTTCTCTCCAAAAAGAGCAATTGCCCCCATTTCTTGAGCCTTATTAATTGGAATATCTCTTTGGTCGTTACTGCATACATTCTTTCTGATTATTGCATTAACTCTTCTTTCTACTTCCTTAATCTCTTCAGGTGTCATTTTTGAGAAATGAGAGAAGTCAAAACGTAGTTTATCTTGGTCAACCATTGAACCCTTTTGTTCTACGTGTGAGCCAAGAACTTCCCTAAGTGCATGATGAAGAAGATGTGTTGCACTATGGTTAGCCTCAATCATATTTCTTCTTTCTCCATCAACAACTGCATTAAAGGTTGAGGATATATTATTTGGCAGTTTATCAACTAAGTGAATAGCTAATCCATTTTCTGTTTTGGTTGTAGTTATACTTAGTTTCTCTTCTTCATTTTCTATATAACCACTATCGCCTATCTGTCCTCCAAGTTCTGCATAGAAAGGGGTCTTATCAAAAACTAATTGGTAGAAATCCTTATCTTTTTGCTTAACTTTCCTATATCTTATTATCTCTACCTCTGTTTCTAAGGTGTCGTAGCCTAAGAAAACTGTCTTTTCACCCTCTCTAACCTCTACCCAATCCTGTGTATCTATTTGAGAAGCATTACGAGAACGTTCTTTTTGTTTTTGAAGATGGTTTTGGAAGTCTTGCATATTTACTTCCAAACCTTTTTCCTTACCCATTAGCTCAGTTAGGTCAATTGGAAAACCGTAGGTATCAAATAGTTCAAAGGAAAATCCTCCATCAATTATATTTCCCTCTAAGCTCTCAATATATTTCTCAAACTTTAGGATTCCATTTGCAAGAGTTCTTAAGAAAGAAAGCTCTTCCTCCATAACTACTTTTGTAATTAAGGTTTCGTTTCTTTTTAGTTCTGGGAACTGATCTCCCATTTTCTCAACCAAAAGAGGTATAAGCTCATTCATAAATGGTTCTTTAAACCCTAGAAACGTATATCCATAACGAATTGCTCTTCTTAATATACGTCTTATTACATATCCTTGTTTGGCATTTGAGGGTAGTTGTCCATCAGCAATTGCAAAAGCTACTGCTCTTATATGATCTGCACAAACCCTCATTGCAATATCTGCCATCTTATCTTCACCATAAACCTTCTTAGCTTTCTTTGCTAAAAACTGAATATAGGTTTGAAAAACATCGGTGTCGTAGTTTGATTGAGTTTTTTGAACAGCCATACATAAGCGTTCAAATCCCATTCCTGTATCAACATGCTTTTCTTTAAGAAGTTCAAGATTTCCATTTGCTAACCTATTAAACTGCATGAAAACTAAGTTCCATATCTCAACAACTAGTGGATGATCTTGATTAACTAAGTCTCTTCCGCTAATTTTCTCTTTTTCTTCTTTTGTTCTTAGGTCAACATGGATTTCAGAACAAGGACCACAAGGACCCTGCTCACCCATTTCCCAAAAATTATCTTTCTTAGAGCCGTCAATTATCTTATTTTCTGAAACAATACCCTTCCAAATATTATAAGCCTCTATGTCCTTTGGCTGATTATCCTTTTCATCTCCCCCAAAAACACTTACCTAAAGGTCGTTTGGGTTTAGTTTGCAAACATCTGTTAGAAATTCCCAAGCCCACTCTATTGCTTCTTTCTTAAAATAGTCACCAAAAGACCAGTTACCCAGCATCTCAAACATAGTGTGGTGGTAGGTGTCGTGACCAACTTCTTCCAAATCGTTATGTTTTCCAGATACTCTCAAACATTTTTGACTATCTGCAACACGAAGTGAAGTCTTTGGGCTATTACCTAAGAATATATCTTTAAATTGATTCATCCCAGCATTAGTAAACATAAGTGTTGGGTCGTTCTTAACAATCATTGAAGAAGAGGGTACTATTGTGTGCTGTTTCTCTTCAAAAAAGGTTAAAAATGCACTGCGAATCTCATTACTTGTCATAAGAAAATGATTTTGGAAAAATTAAATACAATATTATAAATATGAATAAGCGTGCAAAATTAGTGAAATTATACGTTATATTTTTAGTTAAAGGAGAAAAAACACTATTTTTGCAATAATATTATTTATCCAATTACTTTTAAATTTAAATATTATGGCATTCTTTCAAACCAGAAAACCACGAAAATTTGAGTATAAACCAAGGTTTTATGACCCTCAGAAGGAAGAGTTAGAGCAACTAAAAGCTAAGTATGGCGAAATTGAAGGTACTTCATATAAAAGAAGAATAGACTTCCGTCAAGCAATGAATGATAAGAAAAATGATATAATTCGTAAGCCAATTCCAGCATCTAAAATAATAATTGTGGCTTCTATTCTTATGGCTGCAATCTATTTTCTCTTAACTTACATTGAAAAGTGGTAGGAAAATGACTAATATTATTAAACTCCTACCCTCAAACATATCTAACCAAATTGCAGCTGGTGAAGTTGTTCAAAGACCAGCCTCTGTTGTAAAAGAACTAATTGAAAATGCAATTGATGCAAAAGCCACCCATATTCAGCTAATTGTTAAGGATGCAGGCAGAACCCTAATCCAAATAATAGATAACGGCTCAGGAATGAGTGAGGATGACGCCTTAATTTCTTTTGAACGCCATGCAACTTCCAAAATCACAACAAGTCAAGACCTATTCCAAATAAAGACAATGGGATTTAGGGGTGAAGCACTTGCCTCCATAGCTGCTATTGCCCATGTTGAGATGAGAACAAAAAAGGAAGATGATGAACTTGGTAACCTAATCCTTATGGAGGGAAACGAGTGCAAGGATAAACATCATATATCTTGCCCATCAGGGACTTCAATTGCTGTTAAGAACTTATTTTACAATGTTCCTGCAAGAAGAAACTTCCTTAAATCGGACACTGTGGAGAACAATCACATCCTTAATGAGTTTCTCAACACTGCACTAATTCATAATGATATTGCTTTCACATATTATAATAATGATAAGCTTATTCACAAACTTGAAAAGCAAAACCTAAAGAAGAGGATAATCGATTTGTTTGGTAAGTCATTTAATGAAAGACTTCTACCAATTGAAGAGGAGTTGAATTCTATCAAGATATCAGGATTTATTGTTAAGGCTGAATACGCAAAGAAAAACAAAAGTGAACAGTTCTTCTTTGTAAATAAGAGATTTATGCGAAATCACTACCTTGCAAATAGCATTGATAGAGCATATCAGGGTCTTATTCCAGAGAAAACCTACCCAGCTTTCTTTATTAATATAGAAATAGACCCAGAAAGTATTGATGTAAATATTCATCCAACCAAAACAGAGATTAAATTCTTAGACGATAAAGTCTTATATGCACTCCTTCACGCTGCAACAAAGAGGAGTCTTGGACAATTCACACTTGCTGCCCAATTAGACTTTAATGCAGACAAGAACTTTGAGTTCACACCGCTTAGAGAGGGACAAATGATTGATATTCCTAAGATGAATTTCGACCCAAACTTCAATCCATTTGACAATAGTGTAGAAAGAAAAGAGGAAAACCAAACACAATCATCATTTGACAACTCAAGCTCTTGGGCTAATATGAGTTCTAAGGGACAAAGTAATGATAACGATTTTTCATTTAAGAAGGAGAAACTTGGCTATGGTTCAAGCATAAACATATACTCTGTTGAGGAAAATCTTAGTCAGAATCAAAACTATAACGACAAGCATCCTGAGGTTATTCAAGTTCAAAACAAATATATTATTACCAAGACCAAGAATAATATTCTAATCATTAATCAAGAGAGAGCCTCACAGAGGATTTTATTTGAGAAGTTTTCAAAATCACAATATGATGATATCTCTTGCCAACAACTACTCTTTCCCTACAATCATTTCTTTTCACCCTCCCTTACCTCACTCCTTTTAGAGCTTCTTTCAGAAATAAGGAAGTATGGCTTTATGATTGAATACCAAAAGGAAGGTAGTTTTAATATTACTGGCGTTCCAAACAATCTTACATCACAAGATGCTCAAATTGTTTTGGAAGACCTTCTTTATGAGATAAGTGATAATATGGATTCAGCCTCTCCAAAGCATTATAAGGTAGCACTCTCAATGTCAAGACGCCTCTGCGTTAAGGAGGGTCAAACACTAAGACCAGAAGATATGCTTGGAATTGTTGGACAGTTGTTTTCATGTCAAAATTGTGAGATAACACCATGGGGAAAGAAGATAATCCACAAGATGGAGATTGAAGAAATTGATAGACTCTTCCAATAAAATACACAAAACGCCATATTAAATTATTAAAACAAAGAAGCATTTCACTAAGATGGGCATCTTAGCTTACTGAGATGGGCATCTTAGCGTCTTGAGATGGGCATCTTAGCAGCGTGAGATGGGCATCTTAGCAAAATGAAACAAAGAGATAGAAATTTAATGCTTTACTTTAATTATTTATTACTTTGATTCCTTAGTTTTCAATCTCTTATGCGCTTCTCTCATATTTTAATTCTTTTTTTCTTTACAATATGATTTTTAATTGTAATTTTGCTTTGTTGAAATGCTATTTGTCCTTGGTTTCAATATTCTTAATAAAGGACTTTTTAATAAACAAAATCTTAAACTATGTTAGATAATAACTTGTATTTTACTATTCTATTAGTCTTATGCTTAGCTCTGCCATTTATAGCATCTCATATTTATATAAAAAGACTTTTAAATAGAACATCTGATATTGATATAATAAAAAATCATTATAATAAAAACAAAAGGATATTAACTATTATTGAATTAACTTTCGTTGGGTATTTGCTTATACGTGCTTTGATGACAATATTCTTCAAATCTATTAATTTCCCTTTTACAGAAACTAATACATACTTATTGATGATAATTGTAACTATAGGTTTCTTTTTTGCATTTAACAAGAGGAATTTATCGGTGAAAATATTAAAGAAATAACATTATAGTATAATTTATTTGTATCTTTGTAGCTTATATAAAGAATAGTAATTAATCTAATATCTTAGAGAGATATGTTGAAGACAAGAATATACCTATTATTTGCATTATTAATTAGCTCTGCTTTTTTACTTGAAGCACAAATTGTTCCAGTAACAACTATGGACTATGGTCTTATGGGTTACCCCCTAACAATTCGCTACCAGAAATATGCAACTGACACCAATTTTGCTCAAAAAGAACAGAAACAAAGCTTTATTGACGACTACCAAATGACCTTTAATGAGAATAGAAGATTGGTTCAAAGGCAACATTTCATTAGTGGAAATAAAGATAGATATACTGTTTTTACTTATGATAACGTAACTCGTGACCTTTTAAAGGAAGAGTTATTTGAGGCTAATGGTAAGATTGTTTCAACCATTAATCATAAATACGGATATCTTGGAAGAGTTGAAGAGGTTATTACTGTTGAGTATCCAGCATCGCTTGGTGGTGCAAACAAAATGGTTAGCAAGCAAACATATAAATGGAATCAAAAGGGACAGTTATCAGAGTATTCTGTTTATGGAGATTATGCCTCAAGAGAAAAGACTATTGAGTATTATTATGGACCACAAGATAGTTTGATTTACACCCTAACTACTTATGGATTTAATAAGAACGTTGAGAAAACTACTTATAAGAGAGACTTTAAACATCATTTGATTGAGATGACAACTTTCAGAAACGATCAGCAAGTTAGGAGAGAAACCTATGACTTAAATGATTTATTCTTAGTTGTTGGAAAGAAAGTCTATAATGGTAAAAACAATCTAACCCTTTCCTATACCTATACCTACGATGAACATAACTATATGTTATCTGAAATAGCAAAGGATAAGAATAAGAAATGGGCAATTGAGTATTACTATAAGTATGAAAAGGATAAGTTCTTCAACTGGACAAAGAAGACAACCTACGATGGTTGGGAACCTAAGTACATTGAAACAAGAGCTATAACCTATTCAGATAAGGATCATTTCTATCAGGATTTGAGAGATGCAGACCAAAAGAAAGTTATTCTGGATAAAGGCAAAGCACCTGAAACTCTTAAATATCAAGAAGACACAAAAGGACGTTCTAACGAATAGTCTTTAACGTTCTAACAAATAGTCAGAGAAATCTCTTTGAATAGAAATTTAATCTAATAATTCTTTTGCAAGACTAAGAGCTGAAGAGGATATATTCCCATTTGAAATAAGGGATGCTATTTCTTTTATTCTTTCTTCTTCACTTAGCAAGCTCATTTCCGAATAAGTGGAATCTTGGGTTAGGCTCTTATATACCTTGAAATGATACTTTGATTTGGCTGCAATTTGAGCAAGATGTGTTATCGCAATCACTTGGTGCTTACTGCTCATCTCTCTCATAATCTCTCCAACCTTAGATCCAATATCACCACTAACGCCAGCATCTATCTCATCAAAGATAATAGTAGGCATTGAGTGTTTCTTGCTTAAGACAGCTTTTAGAGCAAGCATAAGGCGTGAAAGTTC
>JAGNRX010000057.1 GCA_017988355.1 Bacteroidales bacterium
AATGAGTCAATATTAGCATAGAGAGCAAAGAAGCTATATGTATTGTATAGGGTTCCAAAGAGTTTTCTTCTAACTTCATCAACTCCATCTATATCAAACTTCAAGTTCTCCCATGGTTGAGAGTTTGAAATCATATACCATCGTGTTGCATCTGCTCCATACTTTTCAATAACATCAAAAGGATTAACGCCATTGCCTAATCTCTTAGACATTTTATTGCCATTCTTATCTAATACCAAACCATTTGAAACAACATTCTTAAATGCAACAGAATCAAAAACAAGGGTTGAAATAGCATGAAGTGTAAAGAACCATCCTCTTGTTTGATCAACTCCTTCTGCAATGAAATCAGCAGGAAAAGTCTTTTTTAGTTCTTCTTCTGAACATGAGAAAGGATAGTGAACCTGTGCATAAGGCATTGCTCCTGAATCAAACCAAACATCAATAAGGTCTGTTTCACGAATCATCTTTTCACCCTTTTCAGAAACAAGCACAACATCATCAATATATGGTCTATGTAAGTCAAAAGAAAGATAGTCCTTAGAAGCATATTTGTTTTCCTTCATAAAGCCTTTCTCAATACTCTTATCGATTTCTTTTCTTAGCATTTCAACCGAAGAGATACAGATTTCTTCTTTTCCGTCCTCTGTCCTCCAAATCGGAAGTGGTGTTCCCCAATATCTTGAACGGGAAAGGTTCCAATCCACTAGGTTTTCTAACCAATTGCCAAAGCGTCCTGTTCCTGTTGATTCAGGCTTCCAGTTAATTGTTTTATTAAGTTCAATCATCCTATCCTTGATTGCAGTGGTGCGAATAAACCAAGAATCAAGTGGATAATAGAGAATTGGTTTATCTGTCCTCCAACAATGTGGATAGCTATGCGTATGTTTTTCTATTTTGAAAGCCTTGCCTTCTTGTTTTAAAGATAATGCAATCTCAACATCAAGGCTCATATCTTTTTCTGTAAGCTTGCTATCGAATGCATTCTTAACATACTTACCTTCAAACTTATAATAAAGCTCTTTGTCTATATATTTTTCAACGAAATCATTGTCTAAAGCGTCCATTGTGTAGAACTTACCTGTCCTATCAACCATTGGCTGACGCTTTCCCTCTTTATCAATTAGGATTAAAGGTGGAATGCCAGATTGTTTTGCAACCTTATCATCATCTGCACCAAAGGTAGGAGCAATATGCACAATACCTGTTCCGTCATCTGTAGTAACAAAATCACCAGAAATAACTCTAAACGCTTTTTCTTGAGGTTTTATCCAAGGCAAAAGTTGTTCATATTCCATCCCAACTAAATCTCTACCCTTTGTTTCCTTAATAATTCTATATGGAAGCACCTTATCATTTTGGGAATATTCCATTGGAAGTTCTTGAGCCTCCTCTGTGAAGAAAGAATTCATCAGTGGCTTACCTAAGATAACCGTTATAGGCTGAGCATTATATGGATTGAAAGTCCTTACCCAAACATAATCAATATTCTGTCCAACTGCTAAGGCTGTGTTTGAAGGAAGTGTCCATGGGGTTGTAGTCCATGCAATAAAGTAAGTGTCTTTATAATCTTCTGATTTCACCTTAAACTGTGCAACCATGGTCGTATCCTTAACGTCCTTATAGCAACCAGGCATATTTAACTCGTGAGAACTTAGTCCTGTTCCAGCAGCAGGGGAGAAAGGTTGAATAGTATATCCTTTGTATAAGAATCCCTTCTTGTATAACTCTCCAATCAAGAACCAAAGAGTTTCAATATATTCGTTTTTGAAAGTAATATATGGATTATCCAAGTCAACCCAATAGCCCATTTGCTTAGTCAAGTCGTCCCACATATCCTTGTATTTCATAACCTCAGCCTTACAAGCCTCATTATAATCATCAACAGATATTTTCTTACCAATATCTTCTTTTGTAATGCCTAAATTTTTCTCAACTCCTAATTCAACTGGCAAACCGTGAGTATCCCAACCAGCCTTACGTGCAACATGGTATCCTTTCATTGATTTGTAGCGGCAGAATATATCTTTAATCGCTCTTGCCATTACGTGGTGAATCCCGGGCTGACCATTTGCAGAAGGAGGTCCCTCATAAAATATAAATTCTTTTGAACCCTGGCGAAGTTTTAGGCTGTTTTCAAAAACCTTATTCGCCTCCCAATATTCTTGTATATTCTTGTTAATCGTTGTTAAGTCAAGCTGTTTGTATTCTTGATACTTCATTCCCATACCCTATTCTTAATGATTAATTTAAGTTTCTTTCTAACTTGCAAAAGTACTAATATTATTAGAGAAATCAAAACATTAGAAACAAGGCTTTATTATTTTTAAAATCATTTTCTAAATTAGAGTATTAAGCTTCTAATATCTAAACTCTTAAAATAGGTTTATCTTATTTTTTTCTGATGATATGAAAAAATAATTGCAAAAAAATTTGGTAGGAATAAAAAATATTGTACTTTTGCATCCTCATTTGGGAGCATAGCTCAGCTGGTTCAGAGCATCTGCCTTACAAGCAGAGGGTCACAGGTTCGAATCCTGTTGCTCCCACACCCAAAAAAACCTTACATTGTTCAATGTGAGGTTTTTTTATTTTAATCCAATCCCTCCTTACTTATATTCAATAAATTTAAACGCTGAACTAATAAATTAATACGCTGAAAGAATTTCCTAAATCAAAGAAAGGATTTTCTAAAACGCTGTATTATTTTCATAAGGTGGCAGGTTACTCATAGTAAGGTGGCAGGTTACTCGAGTAAGGTGGCAGGTTACTATGAGTAAGGTGGCACCTTACTCAATTAAAGCTTTGTTTTAGAAAATTAAAGCTTAGCTTTGTGAGATTATTACTTGATCTTGGGACTTTCTTATTGAGTTATATTATTTTTGATTTAGACTTTGATTTTTTATCACCCCACAATGATTATCTTTGCAGAATTAAATAGAGAAATGTTATGGTTAGAAATTGGAATAAAGGGTTAAATGTAATTGCTATTGTCTTGTCAGTTTGTGCAATTTCAATGGGAATTTTCGTTATGGCTAAGACTGCACCTAAGAATGATGATGCTCAGTACAGAGAATTAATCAAAGAGAACTATCAAAACTTTGCTGCTCCATTGCCCGATAAGGTAACTTTTTGCGGACAAGAGGTTCCGATTGATAATATCTTTGTGAGAGAGGCCTTGGATATGGAATTAAACCTAATAATGTATAATCACTCTAAGACTTTTCTTATTTTGAAGAAAGCAGAGAGGTATTTTCCAGAGATAGAAGCTATTCTTAAGAATCAGAATATTCCAGAGGATATAAAGTATTTGGCTGTTGCGGAAAGTGGGCTTGCAAACCTTGTCTCTCCTGCAAAGGCTGAGGGTTTTTGGCAGTTTGTTCTTCCGACTGCAAAGGAGTATGGTTTAGATGAGTTTGAGGGTTGGGACGAGAGATATGATTTGGAGAAATCAACTATTGCGGCTTGTCAATATCTAAGAAATAAGAAAAATGTGTTTAATGACTGGGCGCTTGCTTGTGCTTCATATAATTCAGGCGAAACAGGGGTTAAGAATAGGATGAAGGAGCAGGGATGTGACAATTATTGGGAGCTATACACTAACACCGAAACTTCACGCTATGTTTATAGGATTATTGCTTATAAATTAATTATGGAAAACCCTCAACAATATGGTTACTATTTCCGGAAGAAAGATACCTACCAACCAATTCCTGTTAAGGAGTTAGTTATTGATAGTTCGGTAAGTGATTTATATGCTTTTGCTAAACAAATGGACGTTCCATATAAGGTTCTTAGAAACTTAAATCCTGTTATTAGAGGGAGTAAGATAGTGAATAAGAACAATAAGAAATTAAAATTCTATATCCCTACAAGTGAGGGTTTGTCGTGGAAAAATATAACAAAGAATCTTAATAACGAACCAATAAGACTAAGATATCAAGAATAAAAAAATAGGAGCTCGTCATTGAACTCCTATTTTCTTTTCTAATAATATTTGAAAAAGATTAGTCAATCATTATAACTAAGCATCTATTCCCTCTCCAAAATTGTTCTGGATTTATTATTCTAATTGAAGTTGGTGCTTTTTCACTTCCTTCTAATGTGTATGAATCGGTTGGGTGAGAAGTAATAATCTTGATTTTCTTTCCTGTTAGTGGGATTTCTTGAGTGTTACGAATATCAATCTTTGTTAGGTTAGCATATTCTGGATCGTTAGCTAAGACAGAAGCCTTGCCAATTCCAATAAAACCACCCTTACGGTCAATAACTTGTTTTGTTAGAAGTTCTTTTTTTGTTCCAACAACAAAGTATGCTGCGTTTTTCTCGTCTTCAATTTTCATTATTTGAGCATCTCTTTGCTTAGTCTTAGTATTTAAATCAGCGATATCCTTATTTAGATTATCAATTTGAATATTCTTTTTTGCTAGTTCTGCAGTTAGAGATTGTATTTGCTCTTCTTGTTCCTTTATTCTTGATTCAAGATTTCTAACAAAGGTCTTTAGTTGCTCGTTTTCTTTATTGTTTTTGTTCATTCTTGAATTAACATTAGCAACCTTATTCTTGTTTTCCTTCAAGAGGTTGTTAATTGTTTCAATATTTGATTTAATGCTTGACTTAGTGTCTTTTGATATTTCTCCAGAGGTGTTTGCTACCTTAGAAACTTTAGTGTATTGGCTTGTTACCACATTAAGAGACGAGTCTATTTCATTAAGTTCTTGGAATAGAGATTCTAATTCAATGTCTTTAGCAGACATTAATTGAGCAAAAGAGTCATGGATTTGTTTTTCTCTTGCTTGTTGTTCTTTTTCACCTTGACATCCAAAAAGGGATACCATTGTAAATAAACCGATGATTAATAAACTTTTCTTCATTTCTAATTTTGAATTTAATGGTTATCTAATTATTTAATTTAATATCAATCTTGAACTTACAAAAATACTATTTTTTTCTTACATTACAATATATTAATCAACAATACCATAAAACAATTTAGCCTTCAATACAATAATAAGCTCGTAAAAAAGTATTAATATTGCAGATTATTTCTATTAAAGATGAACAAAGAAGAACTTGAAATACTTGGTGCCAAAGCTCATAACTTACAGAACATTTCTTTGTCAATACCAAGGAATTCACTTGTAACAATTACAGGCTTAAGTGGTAGCGGTAAGTCATCATTAGCTTTTGATACAATTTATGCAGAAGGACAAAGAAGATACTTGGAAACCTTCTCGGCATACATACGATATTTTATTGGCACAATCGAAAGGCCAAATGTTGAAAAAATCACAGGATTGTCTCCAGTTATATCCATAGAACAAAAAACTACTAACAAAAACCCTCGTTCCACAGTAGGGACAACAACAGAAATATACGATTTAATACGTTTGCTTTTCGCAAGAGTTGCTGATGCCTACTCCTTAAACACAGGAGAAAAGATGGTTAAGTATTCTGAAAAGCAGATTATTGATATAATTGAAACGAACTTCTTAGATAAGACTATTTTGGTATTAGCTCCATCTGTCAAAGGAAGAAAAGGACATTATAGAGAGTTGTTTCTCTCAACTGCAAAGAAAGGATTCTTAAAGGTTAGGGTTGATGGAAAGGTTTTAAACATTAGCACCGGAATGCAGCTTGACCGCTATAAGATTCACGATATTGAGATTGTGATTGACAAGATTAGAATTTCTCCTGAGAATACAACAAGATTAAAAAAGTCTGTCGAAACTGCTTTCAAACAAGGCAACGGTACACTATTGATTTTAGATGAACAGACTAATGAAGCAAGATATCTAAGCCGTCAATTGATGTGTCCAACAACAGGAATTTCATATCCAGAGCCAGAACCCAATTCATTTTCTTTTAATTCCCCCTATGGCGCCTGCACATTTTGTAATGGCTTAGGCGAAATGACACAGATAGATTTAAAAAAACTAATACCTGACGATACCAAATCATTAAACGAAGGGGGCTTAGCTCCACTTGGAAAACCAAATAAAGGTTCTTGGTTCACAAAACAACTTGAGGCACTTGGGAAGAAAATGGATTTCACTCTCGATATGCCAATAAAAGATATTAGTCAAGAAGCTATTCAAGTCTTGCTTTATGGGTCAGATATGGAGCTTGAAACCTATGATGCTAATCTTGGGATAAGGTCTTTGAGTAAGGATAAGTTCCAAGGGATAGTAAACTTTATCGATTCTCAAGTAGGGGATAACACTCCAGCTTCTATCCTTAAATGGGCTAATAGTTTTATGAATACTTCTAAATGTCCACACTGTGAGGGTAAGAGACTTAATCCACAATCTCTTCAATTTAGAATTTTAGATAATAATATATCGGACTTAGTGGAAATGGATATCAAAGACCTTTCCCTTTGGTGCGAAACGATTTTAGACAAATTAGATAAACGCAAGCAAGAGATTGCAAAAGAAATACTAAGAGAAATAAATACTAAGATAAACTTCCTCTTAGATGTTGGCTTGGGATATTTAAGTTTAAATAGAACAACAAGAACTCTTTCAGGAGGGGAAAGCCAGAGAATTAGACTTGCAACACAGATTGGTTCACAGCTGGTTAATGTTATGTATATCTTGGATGAGCCAAGCATTGGTCTTCATCAGAAAGACAATATTAAACTTATTGGGGCTTTGAAAAAACTTAGAGATGCAGGCAATAGTGTTATTGTTGTTGAGCACGATAAGGAAATGATATTGGAGTCAGATTGGATAACAGATATAGGGCCAGGAGCTGGTGTAAATGGGGGCAAGGTTATCTTCAACGGCAAACCTAAAGACCTTCTTGAAGGAAATGTTAATTCAATTACAGGCGATTACCTAAAAGATATAAAGAAAATTGAGATACCAAACAAACTAAGAAAGGGGAGTGGAAAGAATATTGAGTTAATTGGTTGCACAGGTAATAACTTAAAGAATGTTGATTTGAAAATCCCTCTTGGAATGCTTATCTGCGTTACAGGAGTTTCAGGAAGTGGGAAGTCTTCAATAATAAATAATACTCTCCACCCTATTCTTAATCAGTATTTCTTCCGTGCCGACAA
>JAGNRX010000001.1 GCA_017988355.1 Bacteroidales bacterium
GCACCTCCCAAAACAACCAAAGGACGATGTCCGCAGCGTTGCAAGTGAGTAAGCATCATAACTCCAACCAAGTGACCAATATGTAAAGAATCTGCTGTTGGGTCAATTCCAACATAAGCAGTTGTCATTTCCTTCATCAATTGTTCTTCTGTTCCTGGCATTACGTTGTGAATCATTCCTCTCCAACGCAATTCTTCTACAAAATTCTTTATCATTTCTGTTGATTATTATAATTATCTACTTATATAATTCTGTAATTCTTATACTCTCCAACTCTCCACCCTGTTAGGTTTTCAATCTTATGTAGTATCTTAGTTTTTAGTCCAAAGTTCTTAGTGGTTGGGTCAAAATCAAATTTCCAATTAACTCTTTCAATCCTGTCTTGCATTACCTCTGGATGTGTTCCATTAAATAGTTTTAAGGAATCAATTACACTATAATCAAATTGATCAACAGGTGCAATGTTCTTTTCTAACCACTTTTGGTCATGCCATAGGGAATTAAAAAATTTGATTTTCTCTTGTTGAACAAAAGGAGGTTTAACCCATCCATAATGATACATATATGCATCTATTGGTTTAACTCTAAGTTTCCTATCGTCAATCCTAAACCCTTGTGCATCCCTATATGATGAAATGTTCTTAAGGGGTCTAATTATTCTTATTTCCTTCCTATACCACCTTCTTGAGTCTCCAACATAGTCATAAGATCCATAGAAATGAGTGTAGTTGAAAAGAAGACCCTCAACTTGTTTGTCATCTTTCCATTTTTCCATCGATTCTTTTATGTTTGAAAGATATTTCTGGTGAACAACCTCGTCTCCTTGAATATAGAAAGCCCAATCTGTATCGTTTGGGATATTATTAAACGCTTTGTTTGTTTCATCTGCCAAAACCCTTCCTCCTTGACGCAAAGTTTCATCCCACTTTGTATCAACAATCTTAATTTTATCGGATTTAATTGAAAGGATAAGCTCTCTTGTTTTATCGTCAGATTCTCCAACAGCAACAATAAACTCATCACAAATTGGCAAAATTGAACTTATTGCTTCAATTATTGGATAATCAAACTTAATTGCATTTCTGATAAATGAAAAACCTACAACTTTCATAAATATAGTGACTTATTATATTGTTTTTCTCAAAGAATTTAAATAAAAAAAGGAGAGTATTTTGACATACTCTCCTTTGCTCCCCCTCTAGGACTTGAACCTAGGACCCCATGATTAACAGTCATGTGCTCTAACCAACTGAGCTAAGGAGGAATGTTTCTTAGCCTTTAAAAGCGTTGCAAAGATATAACCATTTGAGAAACTAGCAAATTTTTTATCATTTTTATTTACATTATTTTTTCATTTTGCTGATTTACAATCAAAAAAAATGAATATAATTGTTTTGTCTAAATCTATTAGAATAGATATTTCTTAAAATATATTGTTATTAATTCATTTTTATCTGTATATTTGCAAGTTGTAAAAGGTGTTTAGTTAATATAATTTTCTTTTGAATATGAGAAAGTATTTTTTAATAGTAGTATTTATTTTTAGTATAGGTTTGGCGTCTAAATCAGTTGCACAAACACCAGTAATTAGTATGGTAACTGCATCAGATACCATTACTTATTGGGGTGCAAGAATGGTTGCAATGGTAACAACTAAAGGCACTTGGGCTGTAAACTCTTATGGTTTTATATTTGATACTCTTCCTATGCCAACAAGGGCAACAGGTGCCAAAATCCTTAGAGTGGGTACAACAAATTGTCCTGAAAATGCTACATTCACAGGGACTGTTAGTGCTACTTCTACTTATATGGCATCGGACAAAACATATTACGTTAGAGCTTATGTGGCAAAATCCACTGGTGGAGTAGATACTGTTTTCTCAGATCAAATGACAGTAACAACACTTTCTGCAGAACCTCCTATTTGTAGGATGGATTCTGTTTATAATATTGGACTGACTTCTGCCAGGTTTGCAGCTGTAGCAGCAAATAAAAAGGATGCTAATACAATTACTTCAAAAGGATTCTTATACTCATATTTAGAATATCAACCAACACATGCCAACGCAACTAATCTTGTCTCTGCGGGTGGGGTTACAACATTTCCTTCACCATATTTCGGAATAAAGAACGATTTAATATCTGGATACAAATACTATATCAGAACATATCTAATCTATAGATACCTTAATAAGTCAACCAACGACACCGTTTATTCTGACACAATGAGTTTTAAGACTCTTCATCCTTGTGGAACTATTCCAACAAACGTTGAGGTTGATTCAATAACTCAAACAACTGCTCGATTAACTTTCATTCGTGGTTTGGCTCAAACTAAGTGGGAGGTTGATTATGGTTTTGCAGGACACTTAATTGGAACAGGAACAACCCTAATAACAACCAAAGACACAGTTGACCTTGCAGGACTTATTGGAGGAGTTTCCTACACAATTTATGTTAGAGCTGTTTGTGATGATTTGTATGGAGATTGGACTGGAGACTATACCTTCACTACAATTCCTCCACTATGTGCCCCCGTAACCAATATCAGTGTCTCTAACTTTACTCATTCATCGGCCAATATATCCTGGATGCCTGGTTCAATGCTACAAAACAGATGGGAGGTTTTATATGCCAAATCAAGTTCTCCTTTCCCAAGCGCTGGGGTAATTAAGGAAGGAAACCCAATTTTTTATCCAATAGGCCTAACTCCAAGAACAGAGTATAAACTACAAATTAGAGCATTATGCCCTGAGCATACAAGTGATTGGTCTGCGATTTACTATTTCAATACTCTTCCACAGGGACTTGAAGATGACATCAACGAAATAGCTGAAAAAGTAATAATTCATCCAAATCCAACAAATGGAACAATTAACTTTAAGGCTCAAGACAGACAATCTATCATAAAGGTTGAAATATACACATCATTAGGGGGATTAATTTATAGTTCAGATAATCTTCCAGATAGTTTTACGTTAACCAATCAAAAGAATGGCATATATTTAGTAAAGATATATTCCAAAAATCACGTTCAAGTAGAAAAAGTAATATTAAACTAATAAAAATAACTAATTCATGTTAGCAAACATTTTATTAAATATCCAAGAAGGCGCAGGAATTGCAGTTGAAACTGCTCAAGCGATAGTAGAGCCAACAGTTAAATCTTTTAGTATAATCGACCTTGCCTATAAGGGAGGTTGGATAATGATAGTTTTGGCTATACTTTCAATTGTTGCAGTTTATATATTCGTAGAAAGATATATTGCACTTAATAAAGCTGCAAAGGAAGACAAGAACTTTATTAATAATATCAAGTCATTTATTCATAAAGGAGACCTTGAGGGTGCAAGAAACCTAACCAAAAACAACGACTCCCCAATTGGAAGAATGTTAGATAAAGGATTAATAAGAATAGGAAGACCACTTAACGACATCAATCAAGCTGTTGAAAATGTTGGTAAGCTTGAAGTAGCAAGACTTGAAAACGGAGTATCCCTTGTTGGAACAATTGCAGGACTTGGGCCAAGCATTGGTTTTCTTGGAACAGTAACTGGAATGGTAATTGCCTTTTTCGATATGGCAAATGCAGGAAACAACATAGATATCCAAATTCTATCCGAAGGAATCTATCAAGCAATGGTGACAACAGTAGGAGGTCTAATAGTAGGTATTATTTGTAATTTCCTTTATAGCATACTTGTAAGCAAAATCAATAAAATAGTATTCCTACTTGAAGCAAGGACAATGGAATTTATGGATTTGTTACACGAACCAGCTTAAACATTGAATCAAAATGATTGAATCAAGAAATAAAATAGATCCAAATTTTAACACCGCCTCGATGAGCGACTTAGTCTTTTTGTTGCTTATTTTCTTTATGTTGACATCCACCCTAATAAGTCCAAATGCAATTAAAATACTCCTACCACAAAGTAGTTCAGGACAAACAATGGCAAAGCAAAACGTAACAGTTTCAATAGATACCAACAATCAATTTTTTGTAGAGAACCAACCAACACCAGAGGCGGAACTACAAGCAACTATACTTAACTATACCGCAAACATACAAGACGGAACAATAAAACTGCATGCAGACAAAACCGTTCCAATTCAATATGTGGTTGTCGTTATTGATGCAGTTAATAAGATAAATGCACAAACCGGTCAAAGCCATAAAGTAATACTTGCAACAGAAGCAAATAAATAGAAATGGAACTAAAAGAGAAAAATAATAAAAGAACAATCACAAGTTTAATAGTAACCCTATTATTTCATGGAGTTATTTTATTATTGCTCTATTCCATGGGTTTAAAATATCAAGACCCACCACCACCAGAAACGGGAGTTGAGATGAATATTGGAGACCTTCTTGGAGACGGAAACGCTCTAATAGGAGATGCAGGCGGAAGCGATGCCCAAAGTTCAATCCATGATGTTTCCAGCTCAGAGGAAGATTTCTATTCTCAAGACACAGAAGAAAGCCCAATTGTTTCAAAGAAAACAGAAACTCCAAAGAAAAACGTAGCAACATCAGAGCCTACCGTTAATCCTAATGCCCTATTCAGAAAAGGCAAAGTTAAGGGAGACGATGGCGGAGGAGTAGGAAAAGGAAAAGGCTCTGGAATTGATGACGGAGAAGGCACAGGTGGCGGAGGAACAGGCTATGACACTGGAGGTTCAGGAACCACATTCTCATTAGTAGGCAGAGAATCCAAAAACTTAAGCTTACCACCATCAAAAACAGATGAAGTAGGCTCAATTGTTGTAACCATTTGGGTAAATCCAGAGGGCAAGGTAACAAGAGCAGTTGCAGGAGCAAGAGGAACAACAATAGATAACCGTTCCCTTTGGCGTAATTGTGAAAGTGCAGCAAGCCGTTCTAATTTTTCAGAAAACCCAAATGCACCATTTGAACAAAAAGGAAGCATAACCTATAAGTTCAGAAGATAAGTAATTCCCAATTTTAGCCTTTTCTTTCTTTAATTCAGCCTTTTCTTTCTTTGATTCAGTAAATCCTTTCTTTGATTCACGAAATTCTTTCTTTGATCTAGAAAATTCTTTCTTTGATTCATTTTTTTAAAGTGGCGTTTCAGTAAATAGGCTCTTTTTATTAAAGAAATTCTCTGTTTCTCTGTTTTTCTATCACTAAATTCTAATAAATAGTCTCAAAAACCCAAATAGAAATACCATTAAATAAAAAAAGTGAGAGTTTTTGTCAACCCTCACTTTCTTTGTGATTTTCTTTGCTAAAGCTTATTCAACTTCTGCAAAATCTTCTTTACCAGCTCCACATAATGGGCATACCCAATCTTCAGGAAGGTCTTCAAATGAAGTTCCAGGTTTAATTCCGCTTTCTGGATCTCCTAATTCTGGATCATAGATATATCCACAAGGTTCGCATTCAAATTTTTTCATTTTTCTTTGTTTTTAGTTATTTTGTTTGGCAAAGAAACAAACTTTTCTTGAAAACACCAACATTTTTCTTCAATTTCAACAGAAAAAAAATAAAAAGCTCTAATTATTTGGTAGTTGAATTATTTTTTGTAATTTTGCACTCCCAAAAATATGGTAACGACTTTCGTGGTGTTGTTTTACCTTTTGTTCTAAAAGGTAATAGGGTTGGACACAAAGAGAGAGTGAATCTTACTGATAACCAAGTGGCTATGGTTTTTTAAGACGTTAATATTTAAGGGCTTAACTTACTTAAGTTGATCAATAATATGCAATATTTTCATAAAGTATTGGATATGTGAGATTTTAGTAATACCTTTGCAACCCGAATTTTAGCAAAGAAAAATAAAAAAAAAGATATATATTAATTTTAAATTAAGGTATGCCAACAATTCAACAATTAGTTCGTAAAGGACGTACTGAAATCATTTACAAGAGTAAATCTCCTGCATTAGATTCATGTCCTCAACGTCGTGGTGTTTGTACCAGAGTTTACACTACAACTCCAAAAAAACCAAACTCTGCAATGAGAAAAGTTGCAAGAGTTCGTTTGACGAATCAAAAAGAAGTGAATGCTTATATCCCAGGTGAAGGACATAACTTACAAGAACACTCTATTGTAATGATTAGAGGTGGTCGTGTTAAGGACCTTCCAGGTGTTCGTTACCACATTATCCGCGGTGCATTAGATACTGCTGGTGTTGATGGTAGAAAACAAAGACGTTCTAAGTATGGCACTAAACGTCCAAAAGCAACAAAATAAATCTAGTTTAAGAAATAATTAACATAGCTTTACTATAAAATGAGAAAAGCAAGACCAAAGAAAAGAATTATCCTTCCAGATCCAAAATTTAACGAAACTATGGTAACAAAGTTCGTTAACAATATCATGTTGAAGGGTAAAAAAACAACAGCTTATAATATTTTTTATGATGCTATCGAAGTTGTTAGTGAGCGTACTAAAGAAGACGGTTTAGAGATTTGGAAAAAAGCATTAACTAATGTTACACCAAATGTTGAGGTTCGTAGCCGTAGAATCGGTGGAGCTACATTCCAAATTCCTTCTGAAATTCGTGCAGAAAGAAAACAATCAATGGGAATGAAGAGTTTGATTGGATTCGCAAGAAAAAGAAATGAAAAAACAATGGCTCTTTGTTTGGCAAGTGAAATTATCGCTGCTGCTAAAGAAGAGGGTGCTGCTTACAAAAAGAAAGAAGATATTCATAGAATGGCAGAAGCTAATAAGGCTTTCTCTCATTTTAGATTCTAATATAAAAGTAGAGAGAAAGATATAACAATGGGAGATTTAAAAAATACAAGGAATATTGGAATCATGGCTCATATAGATGCTGGTAAAACAACAACTACTGAGCGGATCTTATTCTTTACAGGTAAAAACCATAAGATAGGGGAAACCCATCAAGGTTCTGCTACTATGGACTGGATGGCTCAAGAGCAAGAACGTGGTATTACCATAACTTCTGCAGCAACAACTGTTTTCTGGGACTATAATGGCAATCATCATAAGATTAATATTATTGATACTCCAGGGCACGTTGACTTTACTGTTGAGGTTGAACGTTCACTAAGAGTTTTAGATGGTGCAGTTGCACTTTTCTGCGCTGTTGGTGGAGTTGAACCACAAAGTGAGACTGTATGGCGTCAGGCTGATAAATATAATGTTCCTCGTATTGCTTTTGTTAATAAAATGGACCGTGCAGGTGCTGATTTTTTTAATGTAGTAGCTCAAATCAAAGAACGTTTAGGTGCAAACCCTGTTCCACTTCAAATTCCAATTGGACAAGAAGATTTATTCAAAGGTGTTATTGACTTGATTTCAAACAAGGCATTAATGTATGATGAGGAATCAAATGGAACTAAAATGTATGAAATCCCTATGCCTGAAGATTTGAAGGAAGTAGCTGAGAAATACAGAAAAATGCTTATTGAGGGGGTTGCTGAAGAAGATGAAGAACTTCTTATGAGATATATGGATGATGAAAACTCTATCACAGAAGAGGAAATGCTTTTCCATGTTCGTAAGGCTACTTGCGCAATGAGAATTACACCAGTTCTATGTGGTACTGCTTTCAAAAATAAAGGAGTTCAAAACCTACTTAATGCAATTACTGCATTTTTACCAAGTCCTTTAGATTTTCCAGAAATTGAAGGAATCAATCCAAAAACTGATAAACCTGAAACTCGTCATGCAAATGATCCTAAGGCTCCATTTTCAGCTTTAGCGTTTAAAATTGCAACCGACCCTTATGTTGGTAGGATTTGTTTCTTCCGTGTTTATTCAGGGGCTCTTGATGCAGGTTCTTATGTATATAATGCTTCAACAGGAAAGAAGGAACGTATTTCTCGTGTTCTTCAAATGCACGCAAACAAACAGAACTCACTTGATAGGATTGAGGCTGGTGATATTGGTGCAGCTGTTGGATTTAAAGATATTAAAACAGGAAACACTCTTTGCGATGAATCTTTTCCAATAGTATTGGAATCTATGACATTCCCAGAGCCTGTTATCTCTATTGCAATTGAGCCTAAACAACAAGCTGATGTTGATAAGTTCAATAATGCAATAACAAAATTAGTTGAAGAGGATCCAACTCTAAGGGTTGCTTCCGATGAGGCTTCTGGTCAAACTGTAATGTCAGGAATGGGTGAGCTTCACTTAGACATTATCTTAGACCGTATGCGTCGTGAGTTTAGTGTTGATGTAAATCAAGGACCACCTCAGGTTGCATATAAAGAAGCTATTACAACTGCATACCAACACAAGGAAGTTTATAAGAAACAAACTGGTGGTAGAGGTAAGTTTGCTGATATTCTATTCGTTTTAGAGCCAGCTGATGAAGGATTTAAGGGTCTTCAATTTGTTAACTCTGTTAAGGGTGGTAATATTCCAAAAGAATTTATTGCTCCTATTGAAAAGGGCTTCAAACAAGCTATGGTAAATGGTGTTTTAGGTGGTTTCCCAATTGAAAGCATGAAGGTAACTATTATTGACGGATCTTATCATGCTGTTGACTCTGATGCATTGTCATTTGAACTTTGTGCTAAGATAGCATTTAAAGAAGCAGCAAGAAAAGCAAAACCAATTCTTTTAGAACCAATCATGTCTGTTGAAGTAACAACTCCTGACACTTATTTAGGTGCAGTAACTGGTGACTTAAACAGAAGAAGAGCTATTCTAGAAAATGTAACAGCTAAGGTAGGAATTCAAGCAGTTAAATGTAAGGTTCCACTTTCTCAAATGTTTGGTTATGTAACAGCCCTAAGAACTATTACTTCTGGTCGTGCTAACTCAACAATGGAATTTTCACATTACGCTGAAGCACCAAGAGATATTACAGAATCAGTATTGAATAAATCATAAGAAAACTAATATAAAGACAAATATCGTGAGTCAAAGAATTAGAATTAAATTAAAATCATACGATCATAACTTAGTTGATAAATCTGCTGAGAAAATCGTAAAAACTGTAAAATTAACTGGAGCAGTTGTTAATGGACCAATTCCACTTCCAACCAACAAGAAGATTTACACAGTTAACCGTGCAACATTCGTAAACAAGAAAGCAAGAGAACAATTTCAATTGTGTACTTTTAAAAGATTGTTGGATATTTATAGCACTTCAGCTAAAACTATTGATGCTTTAATGAAATTAGAGCTTCCAAGTGGAGTTGAAGTTGAAATCAAGGTTTAACATAGTTGTCTATAACTATAAAGTAGAGATGTTAAACAATCAGCCTATGCAACAAAGCAAGCTGAGTATTTATTAAAACAAAAACAAGAAATGTCAGGTTTAATTGGAAAAAAAATTGGAATGACCAGTATTTATGATGCCTCCGGTAGACAACAACCGTGCACAGTTATCGAAGCTGGTCCTTGCGTAGTAACTAGAATCAAGAGTGTAGAAACTGATGGTTATTCAGCTCTTCAACTTTCATTCGAGGAATTGAAAGAAAAGAACTGTACTAAACCAATGAGAGGTCACTTCGCAAAAGCGAGTACAACACCTAAGAGACATGTTGCAGAGTTTACTCGTTTTGAAGAAGGTAAGAAAAAAGCTTTCGGAGAGTCAGTAACATGTACTGTGTTTTCAGAGGGAGAATTTGTTGACGTAGTAGGTATTTCAAAAGGTAAAGGATTCCAAGGGGTTGTGAAACGTCATGGATTTCGTGGTGTTGGAGATGCAACTCACGGTCAACATGATAGATTACGTGCACCAGGTTCTATTGGAGCCTCTTCTTACCCTTCAAGAGTATTTAAAGGAATGAGAATGGCAGGTAGAATGGGAGGAAAGAGAGTTAAAATTCAAAACTTAGAAGTACTTAAGGTGATCGAAGATAAGAATTTAGTTATAGTTAAAGGATCTGTTCCGGGTCCAAAGGGATCAATTTTAAAACTTGAGAGATGGAGCTAAAAGTTTATAATATAAATGGAAACGAAACTGGCAGAACAATTGATGTTAGTGACACTTTTTTAGGAATTGAACCAAACGATCATGCAATTTGGTTAGATGTTAAACAATTTCTTGCAAACCAACGTCAAGGTACTCATAAATCAAAAGAACGTTCAGAGGTTTCTGGTTCAACTAAGAAACTAAAACGTCAAAAGGGTACTGGTGGAGCAAGAGCTGGAGATGCTAAAAGTCCAACAAGAGTTGGTGGAGGTAGAGCGTTTGGCCCAAGACCAAGAGATTATTCTTTCAAACTTAACAAAAAAGTTAAAAGATTAGCTCGTCTTTCTGCATTATCTTATAAGGTTAAAGAAGAAAAGTTAATTGTTGTTGAAGATTTCAATTTTGACACTCCAAAGACTAAAAACATGATGAAAGTGTTAGGAGATTTGAGGTTAGGTGAAAAAAAATCACTTTTTGTGTTGAATAATCAAGATAATTTTGTAATTTTGTCGGCTCGTAACATTAACTGTATTAGTATAACTGACGCAAGGTCAGTCAATACATATGATTTATTACGTGCAAACAGTGTAATTTTTTCTGAAACAGCAATCAAAGAATTAGAAAATTTAAACTCTAATTCTTAAAATAGTAAGAATAATTAACATTTAACAAAATAAAAATGGAAATCATAGTTAAGCCGATTATTACTGAGAAAATGACTAAAACGACTGAAAAGTTTTCAAATCGTTTTGGTTTCATCGTTAATAGACGAGCAAATAAAATAGAAATAAAAAAGGCTGTAGAGTCTTTGTATAATGTTAAAGTTGATAGAGTTAATACTATGAACTATAACGGCAAGAATAAATCTCGCTACACAAAAGCTGGATTTATAAAAGGAAAATCATCGGACTTTAAAAAGGCTATCATTATGTTAGCAGAAGGTGATACAATAGATTTTTATAGCAATATTTAAGAAAAAGAGATAGATGGCTTTAAAAAAATTAAAACCAACCACACCAGGACAAAGATTCAAAGTAGCAAGTACTTTTGAAGAAATAACTGCTTCCGAGCCTGAGAAGAGTTTAACATTTGGTGTAAAGAAAAGTGGTGGACGAAACAATCAAGGTAAAATGACTATGCGCTATATTGGTGGTGGTCATAAAAAACTATATCGTCTTATAGATTTTCGCAGAGATAAGGATAATATTCCTGCAGTTGTAAAAACTATAGAATATGATCCAAATAGAACTGCACGTATTGCTTTAGTGGCATATGCAGACGGTGAAAAACGATATATAGTTTGTCCTCACGGATTAAAAGTTGGTCAGACAATAATGTCAGGTATCGGAGCTGCCCCGGAAATAGGCAATACTTTATTATTAAGCGAAATTCCATTTGGTACAACAATTCACAATATTGAATTAAATCCTGGACAAGGAGCTAAGATGGCACGTAGTGCTGGTTCTCATGCTCAACTAATGTCAAGAGATGGAAAATATGCAACTCTTAAGATGCCTTCAGGTGAAACTAGAATGATATTACAAGCATGTAGAGCAACAATTGGAATGGTTTCCAATATTGAACATAACTTGGAAATTTCAGGAAAAGCTGGTAGATCACGATGGCTAGGAAGACGTCCTCGTACAAGAGGAGTAGTAATGAACCCTGTCGATCACCCTATGGGTGGAGGAGAAGGCCGTGCTAGTGGAGGTCAACCTCGCTCAAGAAATGGAATCCCTTCAAGAGGATTTAAAACTAGAGCTCCTAAGAAACATTCTAGTAAGTACATAGTAGATAGACGTAAGAAATAATTTAAATCATAGGTAGAGATGAGTCGTTCGTTAAAAAAAGGACCTTATATTCATTATAAGTTAGAAAAGAAAGTTTTAGCTTCACAAGAGCAAAACAAAAAGACTACTATTAAAACTTGGTCAAGAGCATCTATGATTTCTCCAGATTTCGTAGGTCAAACAATTGCTGTGCACAATGGAAATAAATTTATTCCAGTTTATGTTACTGAAAATATGGTAGGTCATAAGCTTGGTGAATTTTCTCCTACGAGAATGTTCCGTGGACATGCAGGACAGAAAGATAAAGGTAAGAAATAATAAAAATTCGCCGAAAAATGGGATCAAGAAAACACATAAGTGCTGAAGCACGTAAAGAAGCTAATAAATCTCTTTATATTGCAAAGTTAAATAATAATCCAACATCTCCTCAAAAGACAAGATTGATGGCAGATGCAATCAGAGGATTAGATGTAAATAAAGCTTTGGGTATTTTACAATATAGCCAAAGAGAGTCTGCACCTAAATTACGTAAGTTATTACTTTCAGCTATATCTAATTGGCAAAATAAAAATGAGGGTAAGAGAATCGAAGATGCTGAACTATTCGTTAAAGAAATTTCTGTTGACGGAGGAAGACAATTAAAACGTCTTCGTACAGCGCCTCGTGGTCTTGGTCATAGAATCAAAAAGCGTTCTAACCACGTAACCCTTATTCTTGGCAGTAAGGTAGCAGATAAAAATGCTGAGACAGCAAAAGTAAATGCTGAAAATTAATAATTTGTATAATTAGTAAATGATATAATCAGGATGGGACAAAAAGCAAATCCAATAGGCAATAGATTAGGAATCATCAGAGGATGGGATTCTAATTGGTTTGGTGGGAAAAAATTTGATGCAAAATTGGTTGAAGATGACAAAATAAGAAAATATCTTAATGCTCGTCTATCTAAAGCTAGTATTTCTAAAATTTATATTGAAAGGACTTTAAAACTTATTACAGTAACAATCAATACCGCAAGACCAGGTCTTATCATCGGTAAGGCAGGTCAAGAGGTTGATAAACTAAAAGAGGAATTAAAGAAATTGACAAACAAAGATGTTCAAATCAACATATCTGAAGTTAAACGTCCAGAATTAGATGCGGTTTTAGTTGCAGCAACTATCGCTCGTCAAATTGAAGGTCGTGTTTCTTACAGAAAAGCTGTGAAAACTGCAATTACTTCAACAATGAGAGTTGGAGCAGAAGGAATCAAAGTTTCTGTTTCAGGTCGTATTGGTGGTGCAGAAATGGCTAGAAGAGAACATTATAAAGAAGGAAGAACTCCATTGCATACATTTAGAGCTGACATTGACTATGCTCAAGCAGAAGCTCATACTACATACGGTCGTATCGGCGTTAAAGTATGGATATGTAAAGGTATTGTTTATGGTAAACCTGAACTAGTTCCTTCTACAGTTGGTGGTAATATTAAAGAAGGAGGCCGCGGTGGTGCTCAACGCCCTTCATCAAACTTTAATCAACGCCCACGTAGAAAAAAATAATAAATTAGTTAACAAGTAAAATATCGTACGATAATGTTACAACCTAAAAAGACAAAATTTAGAAAACAGCAGAAAGGTAGAATTAAAGGAATTGCTTTTCGTGGTCATGAGTTAGCTTTTGGTAGCTTTGGAATAAAATCTTTGGAAACATCGTTTATTACTGGTCGTCAAATTGAAGCTGCTCGTCAAGCTGTAACTCGTTTTATGAAACGTGAGGGACAAATTTGGATCAGAATATTTCCTGACAAACCTATTACAAAGAAACCAGCCGAAGTTCGTATGGGTAAGGGTAAAGGTGCTCCAGAATATTTCGTTGCAAGAATAATGCCAGGAACTATACTATTTGAAGCTGAGGGTGTGCCACTGGAAATTGCAAAAGAAGCGATGCGTTTAGCTGCTCAAAAATTGCCAGTTACAACTAGATTCATAGTTAGAAGAGATTACGTTGAAGAAGTATAAAAAAAATTGAATATGAAAAACAATGTAATAAAAGAACTCTCTACTCAAGAGTTGCAAGAAAGATTAACTGTTGATAAGATGCAGTTAAATAAAATGAAAATTAATCATGCCGTTACTCCTTTGGAAAATCCTAACAAAATTATGGAAGCAAGAAGAGATATAGCAAGAGTAATTACAGAGTTAAGAAAAAGAGAATTAGATTCTAAATCTGTTGATAATAAATAATACCTAAATTCAATTCATAATGGAAAGAAACTTAAGAAAAGAAAGAGTAGGTCTTGTTATTAGTAATAAAATGGATAAAACTATTCGTGTGTACGTCGAGCGTAAAGTGAAGCATCCAAAATACGAAAAATTCGTAAAGAAAAGTTCCAAGTTTATGGCTCATGACGAGAAAAACGAATGCAACATGGGAGATGTTGTGAAAATAATGGAAACAAGACCATTGAGTAAAAGTAAATGTTGGAGATTGGTCGAAATAATAGAAAGAGCGAAATAACATGGTACAACAAGAATCAAGATTAATTGTAGCTGACAATAGCGGAGCAAAAAGTGTATTGTGCATTAGGGTCCTTGGGGGAACTAAAAGAAGATATGCTTCATTAGGTGATAAGATTGTGGTTTCTATCAAAGATGCAATTCCTTCAGGAAATGTGAAAAAAGGTATAGTTTCCAAAGCTGTTGTTGTTAGAACTAAAAAAGAAGTAAGACGTAAAGACGGTTCTTACATCAGATTTGATGATAACGCATGTGTTCTTTTAAATACAAACGATGAATTAAGAGGAACACGTATTTTTGGACCAGTAGCAAGAGAATTGCGTGAAAAACAATTTATGAAAATCGTTTCACTAGCTCCTGAAGTATTATAAAAGCAAAAAAATATTATAGATATGAAATTGCACATTAAAAAAGGGGATATCGTTAAGGTACTTGCAGGCGACTCAAAAGGTTCAACTGGAAGAGTGCTTATAGTATATCCGAAAAAAAGCCGAGCAATAGTTGAAGGAGTAAACAAGGTTAAGAAACATTCTAAGCCAAGTCCACAAAATACTCAAGGAGGAATTATTGAAAAAGAGGCATCAATCCATATATCAAATTTAGCTGTTGTTGATTCTAAAGGAAACTCAACTAGAATTGGTAGAAAATTGGATGAAACCACTAAAAAATTAGTTCGTTATTCAAAAAAATCAGGGGAGGTAATTAAATAATGCCATATACACCAAGATTAAAGCAGAAATATAAAGAAGAAATTATATCTGCACTAGTAAAAGAACATAATTACAAAACTGTAATGCAAGTTCCTCAATTATTGAAGATATCTTTAAATCAAGGTTTAGGGAAAACTGCAATTATAGATAAAAAAGTTATTGATAAAGGTATCGAAGAGATGACAATTGTTTCAGGTCAAAGAGCTGTTGCAACAAAGTCAAAGAAAGATATTTCAAACTTTAAGTTGAGAAAAGGGATGCCTGTTGGAGTAAGAGTTACTTTGAGAGGTGATAAAATGTATGAATTTCTCGATAGATTAATTTCAGCATCTATTCCCCGTATTAGAGACTTTAGAGGAATTGACGATAAAGGCTTTGACGGAAGAGGTAACTTTTCATTCGGTATAACTGAACAAATCATCTTTCCTGAAATTGAAATTGATAAAATTTCACATATTCAAGGAATGGATATTACACTTGTAACCTCAGCTAAAACAGACAAGGAAGCGTTATCGCTATTAAAGTCTTTTGGATTCCCATTTAAAAATCAAACAGTTACTATATAATATGGCAAAAGAATCAATTAAAGCGAGACAACGCAAAAGAGAAAAAATGGTTGCTAAATATGCTGCAAAAAGAGCAGCATTACTTGAAGCTGGAGATTACGAAGGCTTACAAAAATTACCAAAAAACGCTTCTCCAGTTCGTTTACACAATAGATGTCAATTAACTGGTAGACCAAAAGGATATATGAGACAATTCGGAGTTTCTCGTATTAACTTTAGGGAAATGGCTTTAGCTGGATTAATTCCAGGGGTAAAAAAAGCAAGCTGGTAATTAAATTCAAGTCAAAGCAAATAAAAAAATAAATAGAGATGTTAACAGATCCAATTGCAGATTATTTGACTCGCATCAGAAATGCAGCATTAGCAAAGCATAGAGTTGTTGAAATTCCTGCTTCAAAAATTAAGAAAGAGATGACTAAGATTCTCTTTGATAAAGGATATATTTTAAACTACAAGTTTGAAGACGATGTATTCCCAAGTCAAATTAAAATAGCATTAAAATATCATCCGATGACTAAGGAGTCAGCAATGTCTAAATTAACTAGAGTTAGTAGTCCGGGTTTACGAAAATATGTTAGTTCAACAGAACTTCCACGTGTATTAAATGGTTTAGGAATAGCTATAATTTCAACTTCAAAAGGCTTGATGACTGATAAAGAAGCAAGATCTTTACACGTTGGCGGAGAAGTTATCTGTTATATTAGCTAATAAAATTAAAGGAGATATATAAATGTCAAGAATAGGTAAATTACCGATAAGCCTTCCAAAAGGAGTCGAAGTTACAGTAAACGATAACAATGTGGTTACTGTAAAAGGGACCCTAGGAACATTAACTCAATGTGTAGATCCTTGTATTACTTTAAAATTAGAAGGTGATACTCTAACATTGGAGAGAGAATCTGACCAAAAAAGACATAAAGCTATGCATGGCTTGTATAGATCTTTAGTTTTTAATATGGTTAAAGGGGTTTCAGAAGGGTTTAAGACAGTTCAAGAAGTGATAGGTGTGGGTTATAAAGCTCAAGCTAATGGTCAAGTACTAGAATTAGCACTAGGTTACTCACATAACATATTTTTCGAACTACCTAATGAAATAAAATTAGAGACGATAACTCAAAAAGGAAAGAATCCATTGATTATTATGACTAGTTATGATAAACAACTTTTAGGTCAAGTTGCGGCAAAGATTCGTTCTTTACGTAAACCAGAACCTTATAAAGGAAAAGGTATTCGCTTCCAAGGTGAAGAGATTCGTAGAAAAGCTGGCAAGGCGGCTGCTAAGTAATTTAGTGAATAAAATATAATCCGGAAAATAGGATGGCAAATAATAAAGAAGTAAGAAGATTGAAACTGAAAATGGGGATTCGTAAGAAAATTTACGGAACAGCAAACAAACCTCGTTTAACAGTTTTCAGAAGCAATAAAGAAATATATGCTCAGTTGATAGATGATGATAATAGTTTAACTTTAGCATCAGCTTCATCAATGGAAAAATCATTTACAAAAACAGGAACAAAGGTAGATCACGCTAAAACTGTTGGTAAATTAATCGCAGAAAGAGCTATATCTGTAGGTATTGATTCTGTTGTATTTGATAGAAATGGTTATTTATACCATGGTAGAGTAAAATCATTAGCTGAATCAGCTCGCGAAGGCGGCTTAAAATTCTAAATAAGATATGGCAGACTTAAATGTAAAAAGAGTTAAATCAAGCGAGATTGAATTTAAAGATCGTCTTGTAAGTATCAACAGAGTTACCAAAGTAACAAAAGGTGGTAGAACATTTAGTTTTTCAGCTATTGTTGTAGTAGGAAATGAAAATGGAGTTGTTGGATACGGTTTAGGTAAGGCAAAAGAAGTAACCGCTGCAATTGCAAAAGGTATTGATGATGCTAAGAAAAACTTAATTAAAGTTCCAGTATTAAAAGGAACTTTACCTCACGAACAAACTGGAAAATATAGTGGAGCAAGAGTTTTCATTAAACCAGCTGCACCAGGAACTGGAGTAATTGCAGGAGGAGCAATGCGTGCTGTATTAGAAAGTGTTGGCGTTAAAGACGTTTTGGCAAAATCAAAAGGCTCTTCAAATCCACACAGTGTTGTGAAAGCTACATAGATGCATTAATTCAATTGAGAGACCCTTATACAATTGCGAAATTGAGGGGAATTGATTTGGATAGAGTTTTTAACGGATAATAATATAAGGTAAGATATGAAAGTAAGAGTTACACAAATTAAAAGTGGAATCGGAAGAACGCTTCGTCAAAAACGAACCTTGGCATCTTTAGGATTACGTAAAATGAATCAAACTAAAGAACATGAATTAACTCCTCAAATCAAAGGAATGATTTCAAAGGTTAATCACTTAGTTAAGGTAGAAGAAATTTAATTAATAACACTGTTAAAATATAGTAATCATGGATTTAAGTAATCTTAAACCTGCAGAAGGCTCAACAAAAAACCGCAAGAGAATAGGTAGAGGTCAAGGTTCTGGTAGAGGTGGCACTTCAACAAGAGGACACAAAGGAGCAAAATCAAGATCTGGTTATTCTCGTAAGATTGGTTTTGAAGGAGGGCAAATGCCATTATATAGACGTTTACCAAAATTTGGGTTTAAAAATATCAATAGAGTTGAGTATTCAGCAATTAATTTAGATGCAATTAATGCATTAGCTGAAGAGAAAAACATTACTGACATTACTTTAGACGTTCTAAAAGAAAATGGCTTAATCTCTTCAAAAGATAGAATAAAAGTATTAGGTAGAGGCGAATTGAATTTTAAAGTAAATGTATCTGCAAATGCGTTCTCTTCAGCTGCTAAGGCAGCAATTGAAGCTAAAGGCGGCGTTGTAACAATAATCTAATATAAGACAATGAAAAGATTTATCAATACTCTTAAGAATATCTGGAATATCAAGGATCTTAGAACAAGAATCTTATATACATTAGCATTAGTACTAATTTATAGAATAGGATCTTTTGTTGTATTACCAGGTATTAATCCCGCTGATTTATCAAGCCTACAAGACCAAACTAAAGATGGAGTATTAGGATTGTTAAACATGTTCTCAGGAGGTGCTTTTTCCAATGCTTCAATTTTTGCATTAGGAATTATGCCCTACATCACTGCTTCAATTGTTATTCAATTGCTTACCATGGTGGTTCCTTATTTTTCTAAGATGCAAAAAGAAGGAGAAAGTGGTAGAAACAAGATAAATCAACTCACAAGATGGTTAACTGTTGTTGTTACTCTTTTCCAAGCTTTTGCTTATCTTACAAACTTAAGATACCAATTGCAAGGAGCTACAATATACAGTATTACAGGTAGTGATAATCTAAACTTCGTAAACTGGGCGCTTCCGATGGCAGTTATGCTTACAGCTGGAACCCTATTTGTTATGTGGCTTGGTGAAAGAATCACAGATAAAGGAATTGGTAATGGTATTTCATTATTAATTATGGTTGGTATTGTTGCAAGACTTCCATTTGCTCTATTCGCTGAATTCGCTTCAAGAATGGAAGAGCAAGGAGGAGGACTTGTAATATTCTTTGTTGAATTACTAGTTTTATTAATAGTTATAATGCTATGTATCTTATTAGTTCAAGGAACAAGAAGAATCCCTGTGCAGTACGCAAAAAGAATAGTTGGCAACCGTCAATATGGTGGTGCACGTCAATATATTCCTATTAAAGTTAATGCTGCTGGAGTTATGCCAATAATTTTTGCACAAGCAATAATGTTTATACCTGTAACCTTATTTGGATTTTCAGATGCAGAAAGCATGCAAGGAATAAGAGCTGCTTTATCCGATTTTCACGGATTTTGGTATAATCTAATATTTGCTATAGTAATTATTGCATTTACATATTTCTATACTGCAATTGCAATCAACCCTAAACAAATGTCTGATGACATGAAAAAGAATGGTGGATTTATCCCTGGAGTTAAACCGGGAAGAAAAACGGAAGATTTTTTCGATAATGTTCTTTCCAAAATAACTCTACCAGGATCAATTTTCCTTGCTGTTGTGGCAATTCTTCCAGCTTTCATTAGTTTGTTTGGTGTTAATTCACAGTTTTCTCAATTCTATGGTGGTACATCATTATTGATTTTAGTAGGAGTTGTATTAGATACTTTACAACAAATAGAAAGTCATTTACTAATGCGTCACTATGATGGATTGACAAAATCAGGAAGAATCAAGGGAAGATCTCAAATGTAATTTGAATATGTTTAGAAAAGCTATGATACATAAGAGGACTGCAGAGGAGATTGAGGAGTATAGATTAAGCTCTCTACTAGTAGGGGAAACCTTATCAGAGGTAAGTAAATTTATTAGACCAGGAGTTACTACTCTAAGTTTAGATAAAATTTCTGAAGAGTTTATAAGAGATAATGGAGCAATTCCAGCTTTTAAAGGCTTTAATGGTTTTCCAGCATCCTTATGCATATCTATAAATGAAGTTGTGGTTCACGGTATTCCTGGAAAAAGAGAAATCAAAGAAGGAGATATTATATCAATAGATTGTGGCACTGAATTAAATGGTTGGGTTGGTGATTCAGCTTACACTTTTGCCTTAGAGGGAGTTTCTCAAGAGGCAATAGATTTAATGAAGGTTACTAAAGAATCTTTGATATTGGGAATTGACAAATGTAGAATAGGAAATAGGATAGGAGATTTGAGTTATCAGATACAAAGTTATTGCGAAAAGCATGGCTATGGAGTGGTAAGAGAATTATGTGGACATGGAGTTGGCAGAAAGATGCATGAAAACCCTGAGGTTCCAAATTATGGCAAAGCCGGAACTGGAATTAAATTTATGGAAGGGATGATAATTGCAATTGAGCCAATGATAACCATGAAAGATAAGGCTGTTGTTTTTGAAAATGACGGTTGGACATGTAGAACACGTGATTATTCTTTGGCTGCACATTTTGAGCATGATATTGCAATAACAAAAAATGGACCAGATATCCTCTCTAGCTTTGAAAAAATAGAAGAAACGATAAAACAAAATAACAACTTAGTATTAATTTAATATGGCAAAACAAGCATCCATACAATTAGATGGAACCGTTATTGAATCTTTAGGAAATGCAATGTTTAAAGTTGAGTTAGAAAATGGACACGTAATAATTGCACATATTTCTGGAAAGATGAGAATGCATTATATTAAAATTTTACCAGGTGATAAAGTGCAAGTTGAAATGTCTCCTTACGACTTAACTAAGGGAAGAATAACATATAGACACAAATAAGATTAAT
>JAGNRX010000058.1 GCA_017988355.1 Bacteroidales bacterium
AGGTTAAATAGTCAATTTGGAAGTCAATTTCAAAAGGGATTAAACCAAAACAAGCTACTATTCTTGCGGAGAATTATAATTTTAGTGGAGCTCAGATAGAAAATATTACAAGGAAGCACTTGATTGAAGAATTAATATCTGGCAAGAAGCTAAGTATTGATGATATAAAGAATTTATGCGATGTTGAATTAATTGATAGAAAACCAATAAGAAATAAGATAGGCTTTAAGTAACCCAAACAACAACCTCCCTCTTAAGGCTTGCTTTGTTTGCCTATCTTTTAAATTTCAGAGCAAGAAAAAAACCTTATTGAGGGAGTTTTTTTTAATTCCTAACTATCAATCACCCATAAAGCCATAAACCTATAATGGATCTCGCTGAACCACAAATACAGATAAGGTAAGAAGAGTAAAAAGATGAAAAGATTTATTATCCGTTTTGATTAAAAAACATGATAACTACATTTTTTTAATCATAAAAAGGCTTTTTGAGAATAAGAGAAAGGCTGGTTGAAAAGTAGACAACGTCTAAAGGGTCATTAGACAACGTCTAAAGGGTCGTTTGATAACGTCTAAAGGGTCATTAGACGTTGTCTACTTTTGACTTAGACGTTGTCTAGTTTTTTTATGAATACGGCAAAGCTATATATTAATGATAAAGAAGTGATTACATAATAATTTAGAGCTAGGATTTTGAGTAAATCAAATATTCTTTTACTCGAAATTTAAGTTTTATACAAATTGAATTTCACACAGTACTAGAAAACGTTGTTTTTGATATAAGCCTGCAATAAAATACAAGGTAACTATTAGGAGAGTGGAGGAAATTGAAACAAAAGTAAAAAAAAGACTTCACAGAATAGTCCTGTGAAGTCTTTTTGTTTGCAATTAATTAATCCGTTTCTATTGAATTAGTATTTGTATGTTATTGTTTGAACATTCTATTACACCACTATTTATTGGGAAGAAAAGTTCTTCGTCTTTTGTAACTAAACGAATCTTTCCTTTTGCAAGAACAGAAATTATGGCTGCGTGGTCCTTTAAAATTTGGAACAAGCCATCTATTCCTGGAAGTTGCAACATGGTAACCTCTCCTTGATAAACCAATTTCTCTGGTGAAATTATATTAACTTTCATTTCTCTAAATATAAGTTTATTCTACATTTGATTCAGAAAGCATCTTCTTTCCTTTTTCAATAGCCTCTTCAATTGTTCCAACCATTGAGAAGGCAAGCTCAGGATACTGGTCAACTTCTCCGTTAAGAATCATATTAAATCCTTTTATTGTGTCTTCAATATCAACAAAAACTCCTGGCATTCCTGTAAATTGTTCTGCAACAAAGAAAGGTTGAGAAAGGAAACGTTGAACTCTTCTTGCTCTGGAAACAGATAATTTATCTTCATCAGAAAGCTCTTCAATACCAAGAATTGCAATAATATCTTGTAGTTCTTTGTAGCGTTGTAGTATATTCTTTACCTTTTGAGCTGTGTCGTAATGTTCATCTCCAACAACTTCTGGAGAAAGTATTCTAGAGGTTGAATCTAGTGGGTCAACCGCAGGATATATACCAAGCTCTGAAATCTTCCTACTTAATACTGTTTGAGCATCTAAGTGGGCAAATGTTGTTGCAGGAGCCGGGTCTGTAAGGTCATCCGCAGGAACATAAACAGCTTGAACAGATGTAATGGATCCTCGTTTTGTGGATGTAATTCTTTCTTGCATAATACCCATTTCAGATGCAAGTGTTGGCTGATAACCTACTGCTGAGGGCATACGTCCAAGTAGTGCTGATACTTCAGAACCAGCTTGAGTGAAACGAAATATATTATCTATAAATAAAAGGATATCTCTTCCTCCTGTTTTTTCATCACCATCACGATAATATTCAGCAAGTGTTAGTCCAGATAGGGCAACTCTTGCTCTTGCTCCTGGTGGCTCATTCATTTGTCCAAAAACTAAGGTACATTTTGATTTAGCAAGTTCATCTTGATCTACCTTAGATAAATCCCAGCCTCCTTCTTCCATACTTTTCATAAACTCGTCACCATAGCGAATAACTCCTGATTCAAGCATTTCTCTTAAAAGGTCATTTCCTTCTCTTGTTCTTTCACCAACACCAGCAAAAACAGATTGTCCATCGTAGTTATTGGCAATATTATTAATCATTTCCATAATTAATACCGTCTTACCAACACCAGCTCCTCCAAAAAGCCCAATCTTACCCCCTTTTGCGTAAGGTTCAATAAGGTCAATTACTTTAATTCCTGTATATAACACTTCTTGAGAGGTTGAAAGGTCTTCAAATTTTGGTGGATCGCGATGTATAGGATATGAATTTGAAGCATCAACCTCACCAATTCCATCAATTGCTTTTCCTATCACATTAAATAATCGTCCGTTTATATGTTCTCCAACAGGCATCGATATTGGTTCACCCATGTTTTCAACCAAAAGCCCTCTTTTAAGACCATCTGTTGAATCCATTGCAATTGTTCTAACAGTGTTTTCACCAATACCTTGTTGACATTCCAAAACAATGTGCAAGCCATCTGATGTAACAACCCTTAGAGCATCATAAATATTAGGTAACTTTTCATTTTCTTCGAAACTAACGTCTATAACGGCACCGATTATTTGAGATATTTTGCCTCTACTTACTACGTTCATAAACTATATTTTTTTAACTAAACAATCTTTATTTTAAGGTGCGAATTTACATCATTTCTTTGAGAAAAAGGAAGAAAATTAAATAAATATATCCAAAAGCCGTTAAACAAAGTATTTTTAGTAAATTTGCAATCCAAATAAAACAACAGATATTGAATATTATACCCTTCGATAAGACGATAAATTTAGGCTACAGTCCTGTGATGAGTGTTGGAATGTTTGACGGAGTTCATATTGGACATCAGAAACTTCTATCAATCTTAAAAGAAAAAGCTAAGAAATATAACACAGTGCCTATTGTTATAACTTTTGATAAGCACCCACAACTTGTTATGAAACCAGAGCTTTTTGACAAGATACGCCTTCTTCAAACCAATGAAGAAAGATTTGGAAAACTAAACTCTTTGGGAATTGAAAATATTATTACAATACACTTCACAAAAGAGTTTGCCAAACTAAGTGCACAAGAATTTCTTGACCTCTTGCTTAAGAAATACTCTCCTCAATACTTCTTATTAGGATACGACAACCATTTTGGGAATAAATCCTCCGACGAATTTAATAAGCTAGTTCTTGAAAATAAGAAGAAAGGACTAATTCTTGAAAGGTCGAGTGATTGTGTTATTTACAAGGATATTGAAGTTAGCTCAACACAAATCCGTAAAGCTTTGGCAAAAGGGGATATTGGTTTAGCTAATTCAATGTTAAATGAAGAATACATTATAAGTGGAGAGGTTGTTCATGGGAATAAAATAGGAAAGACTATAGGATGCCCAACTGCAAACATCAAAGTTGAAAGACATAAGCTCCTACCTTTGTTTGGAGTTTATTTATGCAAAGTTGATATTAATGAAAAAGAATATTCTGGAATAGTAAATATTGGATGGCGTCCAACAATCATTGACTCACCCATCACGATTGAAGTTCATATTTTAGAATTTGACAAAGATATATATGGTGAAAATATCAAGATAAAGTTAAAAGAATTTCTAAGACAAGAGATTAAGTTTGAAAACTTAGAGCAGTTGAAAGAACAAATCAGTTTGGATATTGAGAAAGCTCATCAATATTTCAGAGAGAATGAATAAGCTAATAATTATTATATTACTATCAATAAGCACATTTAGCTTTGCTCAAAGGGATGGGTATTTTAATAATCTTGATTCTGCAATTTTTCATCCTAATTCTGTTATAACACTTGATTTAGAAAAACAAAGGCTAAAACATATACCTCTTTCCATTCTGAACTTCCCAAACTTAGAAAAGCTAATTCTTAAAAGGAATTATATTAAAGAAGTGAAAAAAGAATTATCCTTACTAAGAAAACTAAGATATTTAGATTTATCTTCTAATAATATTACTGACCTTCCAAAGGAATTAAGTGTTTTAAGATTGGACACTTTGATTATGTGGGATAATAGGATTAGGAGTTTCCCAAAAGAGTTTAAGGAAATGGGAGAAAAACTTAATTACTTAGACTTAAGAGCCATTCAAATGAATAAAGAAGAGCAGAGTGAAATCAAAACCCTCTTTCCAAAAACAAAAATAAGACTAGCCCACCCTTGCAATTGTAATAGGTAGTTTTCTTTACCCTTTTCAAAGATATAGTTTCAAAAAATTTATATTGCATCTTCCTATATAAATACCTAAATAATGAGTAAGTTTGCAGCCAAAACACTAACTTAATATACAAAATGAAAGTAGCAATTTTTCAAGCTAACACAATTGATAATGAAGCTGAATCAAATCTAAAAAGATATGACTCAATTTTAGATAATTTAGATAAAGACACCGAACTATTGGTCTTTCCAGAAATGTTCACTACCAGCTTTTCCATAGATATTAAAGATGCACAAACAATGCAGGGCAAGAGCTTGAGATGGATGATAGCTAAGGCAATTGAAAAAAAGATTGCAATTTCGGGCACGTTATTAATTGAAGAAGGAAATAGATATGTCAATCGTCACTTCTTTGTTTTTCCTGATGGGAAATATGAGTATTACGACAAGAAACATCTTTTCTGTTTAAGTAAAGAGCCAAAGGTAATAACACCTGGCAATCAAAAGAAAATAGTTAATTATAAGGGTTGGAATATTGCCCTTCTAACTTGCTACGATATTCGCTTCCCATCTTGGTGTAGGAATACATATAATGAAGGAAACTATGGATATGATATTGCGATTTACTGTGCATCATGGGAATCTTCAAGAAATTTTGCTTGGACAAATCTTATGGTTGGCAGAGCAATTGAAAATGTATCTTATGTGATAGGAGTAAACAGAGTTGGTGTGGATAAAGCTAACTTAGTTTATTTGGGATGTTCAACAATCTTAAACTTTAAGGGAGAGACCTTAGTTGGAACTCAGCAAAACAAAGAAGAGATTGCTTATCATACATTAGACAAACAATCTCTTATATCATTCCGAGAATACTTTCCTGTTGGAGAAGATTGGGATTAGCTATCTGATGATTAATTAGTTAACATCAGATTTATAATTCCCCTCTAAATCAAATTCTAAGGTTTTAGATTCCTTTTTAGTAAGGATATTTACGTGGTATGTCTTCTTATTTTTGAAGTCAACAATCGAAACCTCGCTTATCTTAGCACTTGGATAATTTTCTGTAATATAATCTATTATTTGTGAAGGCACATATTCCATAGGCACTATCCAATCAGTTTCGGTGCCTGTTCTTAGGTATTTAACTCTAACTTGATTGCCATTTTCAACGAAATTAACATTATAAGATGTTGAGTCAACCATTTCCCATGTTCTTTTTTCAACATTTGGACGTGTCTTTTTCAAATCATTCACATAACGTTCTGGAACCTCACGTTCATTAACTGATTTATATCCTTGTTTAGTGGAGCATGAAAAAACTACAACTGAACATAAAACTAATAGAAAGATTTTTTTCATATCGAGAATTTTTAATTATTTAGCTATTAAGTATTAGTCTGGCAAAGATACAAAAATTGAAAATAACTTATGCAAAATTATTAATAATCTTTTAAACTAATAGCTAATCTTTTGTTTGATTGTAAATTAGTTTGAATAAAATAATGAAGAATTTGCCTTCTTTTTATGTTTTCCCTATTCAATTTGCCGAAATAAACTACTTTGAAAATGAATCAAAGATCTACGAGATTAGATCAAAGAAAGAATTTTCTGAATCAAAGATCTACGCCAGCGAATCAAAGAAAGAATTTGCTGAATCAAAGAAATAAAAAAAGAAAGGGAAGTTGAAAAACCTCCCTTTAGTGTAAAAACAATCTAATCTATATTATCTATCTAATTTTTAGACTCTACTGCTTTTCTTTTATCAAACTTTTTATGACTCTTATTTGATTTATCATCCTTATCTCCCTTATGATTCTTCCATGTTTTTCCAATAACATCACTCATATATCTTTTTTCCAACATAAATAGCATCATGATTTTTTGAGTTGGGATAGCCTTTTTAAATTCTTTTGAATACTTCTCTTGAATATCAATAATATCTTTTTTAGTTTTAAGATGAGTATCAATCATCATCTGAGCTTCTTTTTCACTCATCTTTAGAAAATCAGGACGCATTGGAAAACCCTCTTTGGTTGTATCCCTTGGTCTATTTTTTTCTCTTACTGCATTCATCTCGTCTTCATAATTATTGAATATTGGCCAAAACTTTTCAGCCTCTTCAACACTTAAATCAAGACCTTCGGTTAGATAAGCTATTTTATTAACTCTCATCTTGTGTTTTAAGTTGTCCATCGAATGTCTTTTGTTGCCATCTTTAGCAAAGTGCTCGCAATTAGCATCTCTTCTTTGGTTTTGCGCGTTTATTGTGGTGATTGCCATTAGTGAAACAACCAACATTAAAATTAATCTTTTCATTTTCATAGTTCTACATCATTATATGTTAAATAATCATTTAATACATCCGCCTCTAAGTAATACTCTAAATATTCTAGCTCTTCTTCTGTAAGTTCAATTTCTTGAAAAGCCTTTTCCTCTACTTTGTTTTGAGGTTTTAGGCTTTCATTGTTGAAATTTACTTTTTCATTAGAAGAAACAATAGGCTCATCTTTTACGATTGTTTCAACCTTTTGACCAATTGAATCTATTGCATTTGATTGTGAGATTTGATTTGAAGGATCACTTAATTCAGAGGGCTGAATCCATAATACCATTGTTCCAACTGCCAATAACAATAATAATGCTGCAGCATATCTTATTAGTGTATTAGTCTTTGGAAATAAGTATTTCTTCTTTGGACTAAGATTTACTTTT